>CAZQPD010000043.1:0-13449 GCA_964595235.1 uncultured Polaribacter sp. | reverse complement strand
GGAAAAGTCGCCGGAAATATTGCCGGGTGCAAGGCGAAATGGAGAAGCGTAGCCGAAGCTACGGTTCGAGATTTCAACGCAGCAAGCGGTAAGATTTGCAAGACTTGGTTCGAAAAAGACACAGCGAAACGGATGCTCATTCTTTGTTTACTTTTTTCATCAATGGAAAAAAGTAAAGAATAAAAAACAAACTGGAACATCGACTTACGGCAGACATTCATTTAATCACGAATTTTAAAAATAGAATTGAAAAGATTTCTCCCTCCGGTCGAAATGACACAAGTCCCTAACTATCAACTAAAAAAGTTTTTCAGCAGACCCTAATTATTACCTCAAAATAACCTTCCCGCCACCTTATTCTTTTCTATTTTTTCAACAACCAATCCCTATACGATTCACTTTCCTTATTTTTGTCCAAAAGTAAGGCGATGATATTTTTCTTTTGTAATGCCGGACGTTATTATGCCGTCGAATCCCCTTCCTTGTCGCAGGAGGATATCCGGCGCCTGTCCTGGCTGTTCGGTGGTGCGGAATACCTCGACGTCCGCCGTCTCGAAGGACATTTTCTCGGCAGGCGTCCGGAAATGATTAGCCCTTGGAGCACCAACGCCGTCGCCATAGTCCGGAACATGGGAATCCCGCAGGTCACCCGTATCGAAACTTTCCTCGACGTCACCGGACGACAGGTATCGTTCGACCCCATGCTCGAAACGGTGATTCACAATATCGACATTCATCTTTTCGACACCACCCACCGGCCCGCACCTATCCGTTATATCGAAGATATAGCCGGATACAACCGGCAAGAAGGGCTGGCATTGAGCGAAGTGGAAATAGAATATTTGCAGCAAGTCAGCCGCCAATTGGGGCGAAAACTTACCGATTCGGAAGTATTCGGCTTTTCTCAAATCAATTCCGAACACTGCCGGCACAAAATATTCAACGGTATCTTTATCATCGACGGCAAAACCATGCCCCGTAGCCTGTTCGCCCTTATCAAACACACTACAAAGTCCAATCCCAATTCCGTCGTATCTGCATATAAAGACAATGTGGCTTTCATCGAAGGTCCCACAGTGGAAATTTTCGCCCCTACCGCCCCGGAACGCCCTTCACCTTACCGGTCGTATCCGGTCAAGTCCGTCATTTCGCTGAAAGCGGAAACCCACAACTTCCCCACTACCGTCGAGGCGTTCAACGGTGCCGCTACCGGAAGTGGCGGAGAAATACGCGACAGGATGGCAGGGGGAAAAGCAGGAATACCATTAGCCGGAACGGCTGTATATATGACCCCTTATGCACGCATTTCCCCTCCGGGAAATGACGACCGCCCTTGGGAAAAAATACCCCCCAGGGAATGGCTGTATCAAACCCCGGCGGAAATTCTCATAAAAGCCTCCGACGGCGCTTCCGACTTCGGAAACAAATTCGGACAACCCCTCATCTGCGGTTCCCTTTTTACCTTTGAATATTCCGATGGTGAACGAACCACCGCCTATGACAAGGTCATCATGCTCGCAGGCGGTACCGGATACGCCAAATACCGGGATGCTCGCAAGGACTCCCCGCAGCCCGGTGACCTCATACTCGTCATGGGAGGCGACAACTACCGCATCGGAATGGGAGGAGCCGCCGTGTCGTCAGCAGACACGGGACAAGGGGAAAAAACATGGGAACTCAACGCCATACAACGCTCCAATCCCGAAATGCAAAAGAGAGTGGCAAACGTCATCCGTGCCATGGCAGAATCCGCCCGGAACCCCATCCTCTCTATCCACGACCACGGAGCGGGCGGGCATCTGAATTGCCTGACCGAACTGGTAGAGGATACCGGCGGTGTTATCGATATAGACAAATTGCCACTCGGTGACCCGGGATTGTCCTATAAGGAAATTCTCGGCAACGAATCCCAAGAACGTATGGGACTGGTCGTAAGCCCTGCCGACCTCCCCACCTTACTGCAAATAGCCCGCCGTGAAAGGGCACCCCTCTATGTAGTGGGGCAAGTCACAGGAGACGGACACTTCAAAGCCTATTCCTCATCCTCCGGGCAGATAGCCGTGGATATGAGTATGATGCAGCTGTTCGGCAATACACCCGTGCTGAAAATACAAGGTGAAAACCACGACAAAAACCATCCTCCTCTTAAGTACGACGAAAACCTCTTCGAAGAATATCTTTCGCACGTATTGCGTTTGGAAGCGGTAGCCTCCAAAGACTGGCTTACCAACAAGGTGGACCGCTGTGTCAGCGGACGTGTCGCCAAGCAACAAACCTGCGGGGAGGTTCAGCTTCCGCTAAATGACGTCGCCGTTGTGGCATTGGACTATCGCGGTATCCACGGTATCGCTACCAGTGTGGGACATGCGCCGGCGGCGGGGCT
The DNA here is from genome assembly GCA_964595235.1 of uncultured Polaribacter sp. Lineage (GTDB taxonomy): Bacteria > Bacteroidota > Bacteroidia > Flavobacteriales > Flavobacteriaceae > CAZQPD01. Next base: position 11,066 of record CAZQPD010000043.1, on the reverse strand, counting down.
GTTAGACCCCGCCGCCGGCGCCCGGCTGTCCGTAGCCGAGGCACTGACCAATATCATCTGGGCACCCCTCGAACAAGGATTGAAATCGGTGAGCTTGAGCGCCAACTGGATGTGGCCTGCCGGAAGCCCGGAAGAAAACGCACGGCTCTACCGCGCGGTAGAAGCCTTATCGGAATTCGTTACCGCATTGGGAATCAATGTGCCCACCGGCAAAGATTCACTGTCAATGACCCAGCGTTATCCCGGAGGGGAAGTAAAAGCCCCCGGCACCGTTATCATTTCAGCGGCAGCTCATTGTCACGATATTAAAAAAACGGTGGAACCCGTCATCAAACCGGATGTCCCCGGAGCGTTGTATTATTTGAACTTCAGCGACACAGCCTATCACCTCGGGGGATCTTCCTTTGCCCAGACCCTCGGTACTACCGGCGACATACCTCCGGATGTGACACAACCCGGGCGGTTTGCCACAGCATTTAATGCCGTGCAGAAAGCCATTACCCGTGACCTGGTCATCGCCGGACATGACATCAGTGCCGGCGGAATGCTTACCGCCCTGTTGGAAATGTGTTTTCCCGCTACCGGTACCGGTGCCGAAGTGCGTCTCGATGAAACCGGAGAAAGCGATGTTATTCGTTTATTATTCGCCGAAAATCCGGGCGTCATCATCCAAGCCCGTAAGGAGATAGAAAAATTGTTCGATGAGGAAGGGGTGGAATACCTGAAAATCGGGAAAGCCGTACCACACGAATCCTTGCACATACATTTGAAAGACAGTGAGTGGGAATTTTCCATACCCCGGTACAGGGAAATCTGGTCGGAAACTTCTTATCTGTTCGACAAAATCCAACGGGGGGAACGGCATGCTACCTTGCGCTACCGGAACATTTCCCGGCAGGTGTTGAGATATACTTTTCCACAGGGGTTTGACGGTAAAATCCCAAGCTTACCCGCCGGTGGATTCAAGCCGGTAGCGGGGGTGCTGCGCGAACAAGGGTCAAACAGCGAGCGCGAAATGGCATATGCCCTGCATCTCGCCGGGTTCGAAGTGCGGGATATACACATGAGTGATATCATCGAGGGGCGTGAAGACCTGGCGGAAATAGATTTTCTGGTCGCCGTAGGAGGCTTTTCGTATTCCGATGTACTCGGCTCCGCCAAGGGCTGGGCAGGGTCTTTTCTTTTCAACGAAAAAGCCAAAAAAGCGCTGGACGGCTTCTACCGCCGCGACGACACATTGAGTCTGGGCGTATGTAACGGCTGCCAGTTGTTCGTAGAACTCGGCGTATTGACCCCGGAGCATGAACAACAGCCCCGTATGGAACACAACGATTCCGGAAAATTCGAATGCTTGTTCACTTCCGTGACCATCACCCCCAACCATACGGTAATGCTCGCCGGCATGGAAGGTAGTACCCTCGGTATATGGGCGGCGCACGGTGAAGGAAAATTTTCATTTCCCTATCCGGAAAACCGCTACCACATACCGGGCAAATACGCCTACGGCGAATATCCCGCCAATCCCAACGGTTCGGATTACAACGCCGCCATGCTCGCCTCCGGCGACGGCAGGCACTTGGCGATGATGCCCCATTTGGAACGTTCCGTATTCCCGTGGAACTGGGCGTACTATCCCGGCGACAGAAAGAACGATGCCGTCAGTCCTTGGCTACAGGCTTTCGTCAATGCTTATGAATGGTTTAATAAAAAAAGATAATACAATGACACATTTGAAAAAAGGTGATAAAGCCCCGGATTTTTCCGCACCCGACCAAAACGGCAAATTACACAAACTCAAAGATTACAGGGGTAATAAGCTCGTGCTTTTCTTTTATCCGAAGGCGAGTACGCCCGGATGTACACAAGAAGCCAAAAACCTTCGCGATCATGCCGGAGAATTGGAAAAAGCCGGCTATAAGATAATAGGAGTCAGCGCGGATTCCGTTCGCCGGCAATATAATTTTTCCGAAAAGAACGGATTACCATATCCTTTGCTGTCCGATGAGGATAAGAAAATCGTAAAAGCTTACGGAGTATGGGGACCCAAAAAGTTTATGGGACGTGAATATGAGGGAATCCATCGCACTACTTTTATCATTGATGAAAAAGGGGTTATAGAACGCATCATCGAAAAGGTCAAAGTAAAAGAACATGCCACACAAATATTAGATGTTCAATAACCGGTCTTATATTCAACCAACCAATTATGAAACGAAAAATCCTTCTTCCTGTTCCTACTTACGGATTCGACCCTACCGAAGCGGCAATACCATGGAAAATTTTGACTTCCGGTGGATTTGACGTGCATATTGCCACCCCCGGTGGCAAGCAAGCCCGGGCTGATGAAATCATGCTAACCGGTGAAGGTTTGGGACTTTTCAAACCATTGTTGATGGCCAGGCGGGATGCTATTTCCGCCTATGCTGAAATGGAGGGCAGTTCTGCATTCCGCAAACCCATATCTTATGCCGGGATAAATCCGGACGATTATGACGGTATTTTCCTGCCCGGAGGGCACCATAAAGGCGTACGGGAGTATTTGGAGTCGGAGATTTTACAACGAATAATTCCCGTTTTTTTCAAAGCGGAAAAACCGGTGGGAGCAGTTTGTCATGCGCCTGTACTGTTGAGCCGGAGCATAAATCCGGAAAGCGGAAAAACCGTCTTGTACGGATACCGGACTACAGCATTGCTCAAGAGCCAGGAACGTTTGGCGTATCATTTGACAAGGCGCCGTATGGGGGATTATTACCTCACTTATCCCGGTACCACGGTCGAGGATGAAGTCAGAAAGGTGTTGCGGTCTCAAAGAGATTTTCGCAAGGGACCTTTGCCGCTCTTCCGGGACAAACCGGGGGGCTTGTTTGGCGGTTTTGTAGTCCGTGATAGAAATTATGTATCGGGACGGTGGCCCGGAGATATTTATTCGTTGACCCGGGCGTTCGGCGGATTATTTTCAACCACTGTATAAATTTTTCCGGCTATGTCAAGTGCTATCCCCGAATACAAGTTTAAGGAACCCGTTTCCACATCCGGGTTTGAGATAGCCAGGATGGAAGATTTGGTCAAAAAAAGCCGGAAAATGCTATACAAGCCTCACCGTCAGGATTTTTATGGGATTTTCTACTTTACCCGTAGTGGCGGGGTGCATGTGGTGGATTTCGAAAGATATCCTATTGGCGAAGGGGATGTTTTTATCATCACCCCCGGGCAAGCTCATTATTTCAGGAATTTGGATGAAGTATGGGGGGAAGTTGTATTGTTTACACCATACTTTTTGCGGCATTATACACTTTTGGAAGAGATTTCGGCATCTGTTGTTCTCCGTACAGTGGTACGGCTGGGGGGTGGTGTGCGTTCTCGAACGGAAAAGTTGTTGGAGTTGCTCCGGGTCTATTACTTATCCGGAATCCGCAATAAGGAGGATATACTGAAAAATTTGCTCGAAGCCTTACTCACAGAACTATTTTTCCATTGGGTAGATACCGAAAAGACCGCTCATATTTACCATAAACGTCTGATCCGTTTCCGCCGGTTGCTCACAGCACATCACACTGTGAACAAAGAGGTGGCGTACTATGCCGGCAAGCTGCATATTAGCCCGAAGACACTCAATCAATCCGTAAGAAAAGCCACCGGAAAAAGTGCCAAGCAGTACATTTCCGGATTTGTGTTGCTTCAAGCAAAGAGGGAATTGGTGCATACCCGGAAGTCCATTAAGGAAATAGCTTATGGACTCGGGTTCGATGAGCCGACGAACTTTACCAAATTTTTTAAGAAATACGAAGGGGAGACCCCTTTGCAATTTAGAAAAAAACACGGGTAAATTTTTTTCCGGCGAAGCCCGTGATTTCCTTTTTTTACCATTTATTTTTCCTTTTGCACCTTTCGTGCCGGGCATGTAGGTTATAGTTTTGCCCTGTTCAAATACAGTTTTCCGGAAAATCCTCAAAAACGTCAATAGTATGAATAATACAAAAATATCAATTCATGAAAATCAGGGTGTTCCGGCAGATCCTAACTAATAAAATGTATAACCATTATGAAAACAATCAGTATCACCGTTTGTGTAGCAGCATTAATGCTTACCGCATGTAACACGCCTCGTGCCTTACAAAAAGAAAAACAATTAACTAAAAAACAATCGATTATGAAAAACAAGAGCAACAAGGAAAAAGTATTGGAACTTTTGGGTAGTTTTGAGAATGGAAATGAGCATGCCCTTTCATACATCAGGGATGATTACAAACAACACAACCCCTATGTTTCCGATGGTAAGAAAGGGCTTGTCGAATTTGTTTCATCCCTTCCGCCGGGGTCGGTTAAGGCCAAGGTAGTCAGAATATTCGAGGATGGGGATTACGTCATAGCACATTCCGAATATGAATTTTCCGGTCCGAAAGTGGCATTTGATATTTTTCGTTTTGAGGACGGCATGATTGTAGAGCATTGGGATAATTTTCAGGAAAAGGTGGATAAGACGGCTTCCGGAAGGGCGCAAACGGGTGGGGCATCCGAAGTGACGGACAGGCATTTGACTGCCGGGAACAAAGAACTCGTAGGTGATTTTATTTTGGATGTATTATTGGGTAAAAATCCTTCGAAAATCACCAGCTATATTTCCACCGGACAATACCTGCAGCACAATCCGTATGTAAAAGACGGGTTGGACGGGTTGGGAGAAGCCCTGAAATCTTTAGAAGAGGCAGGTATGCCTATGATATATGAAAAAAACCATATGCTATTGGGCGAAGGGAACTTCGTATTAGCTGTTTCGGAAGGGAAGTTTATGAACAATCATGTGGCGTTCTATGACCTGTTTCGTGTAGAAAACGGAAAGATCGTGGAGCATTGGGATGTAATAGAAGAAATACCCGGCAAGAACCTTTGGAAAAATTCCAACGGGAAGTTTTGATTGTCGGATAATTTCGTACATTTGCCCCCGCTTACAGCCCGAATGGCGGAACTGGTAGACGCGCATGATTCAGGGTCATGTGTCCGCTTAGGACGTGCAGGTTCGATTCCTGTTTCGGGCACATTCACTCTATTTTGTCCCTGCCGAATACTTTCGGACGGCTTTTTTCCAAATATTTAATGTACAGTGATTTTTGAAAGGGCTTTTGTATATCGAAGGCATTGCCGTACTTTCCGTTTTCCCTTCGCTGCCGCAATCCTTCATAGAGGCTGACGGCACAAGCCACCGATATGTTCAGGCTCTCGGTGAACCCGTATTGTGGGATGACAAAACTTCCGTCGGATGCAGCCAGGGCTTCCGGGCTGACCCCCCTGTGTTCGTTGCCGAATAGCAGGGCTACCGGACCGTTCAGGTCCAAATCATACAGGGATTGAGAATCTTCCGAAAGGTATGCGGCATAGATGTTCCGGTATTTTCTGCGTACTTCGGTGAAGCATTTTTCCGTATCGGTAAACAGGTGGATATCCAGCCATTTTTTGGCTCCGGACGAGCTTTTGTGTCCGGCTATTTTTTTTATCTTATCCACGCTTTCTATGGTATATAGGGCGTATATTTCGTGAAGTCCCACACTTTCGGCGGTGCGAAGCACCGCCCCGATATTGTGCGGGTCGTGTACGTTTTCCAATATCAAAGTAAAGTCCTCCTGGCGGTTCGAGATGACACGCCGGATAGTCTCCAACCGTTCTCCTGTGAATAATTGTTCTGCATCCTGGTATTTCATGGCTTAACCGGGTTGATGATAGAACGCTTGTCAACCTGTTCCGGTGTTGGTGTGGGAATCGAGGTCTGTATAGGGTGAATTTTGCGATATATATTCCGGTATCAAGGATTTCAAGAGTAGTACCCTTTCGAGGTTTGCATCCACTCCGGTATCTTGCAAAGCGGAGAATACATCGAGTAATTTTTGTTCATTTACCGGTGCCACCCGGGCTATTTTTATTTTTTTATGGTGGGTGGGCAGGGTTTTTTCGTGGTCTGCCAATACTTCTTCATAGAGTTTTTCCCCGGGTCGTAGTCCGGTGATTTTGATATCGATATCATCGGGGTAGCGGTATCCGGAGAGTTGGATCATTTTCTTTGCCAAATCGAATATTTTGACCGATTCGCCCATATCGAAAACGAAAATTTCTCCGCCTTTGCCCATGGCACCCGCTTCCAATACGAGTTGGCAGGCTTCGGGGATGGTCATAAAAAAGCGTGTGATATCCCGGTGGGTTACCGTAAGCGGACCGCCTTGTGCAATTTGTTTTCTGAACAATGGGATAACGGAACCGTTAGAACCGAGGACATTGCCGAACCGCGTGGTGATGAATTTGGTGTTGCCTTTCTTGTTCAGGCAGGTGGCATACATTTCCGCCGCTCTTTTGGTCGCTCCCATGACATTGGTGGGATTGACAGCTTTGTCGGTGGATATCATGATAAATTTATCCGCTTGATAATGCGCGGACAAATCCATGATATTTTTCGTGCCGAATACATTGACCGATACGGCTTCGTAGGGGTTTTCCTCCATCAGGGGGACGTGCTTGTAAGCTGCGGCATGGAATATCAAACCGGGACGGTAGTGTTCGAAAATTTCCTCCATTCGTTTCCTGTCCCTGATATCCGCTATGATGAAAGCGGTATGAATTACATGCCGGGATTCGAGTTCTTGTTGTAAATCGTACAATGCCGACTCTGCCATATCCACCAGGATGAGTTTTTTGTATCCGTAATGACTGACCTGCCGGGCGAGTTCGCTGCCGATGGAACCTGCGGCGCCTGTGATGAGTACGGTTTTACCGTAGAGTTCGCGGGCGATGACGGGGTTGTCTATATCGATGGGATGGCGGTTCAGTAAATCCTCGATGTTGATATCGGTGATCTGTACGGCTTGTAATGTGCCTCCTATCCATTTTTCTACCGGAGGTACGATTTTTACCTTTACCGGTAATTGGGATACTTTATCTACAATACGCATCATGGCGGCATTGTCGATATTTTGTATGGAGATAATAATTTCGCGGATTTGGTTTTTTTCGATGTATTCCCTGGAAAGCTTTGTGGAATGAATGACGGGGATTCCATTGACCGAAATTCCTCTTTTTTGTGCGTTGTCATCGATAAAACCTACCACTTGAAGCGCGGAAGCACGGTCATTTCGCAAAGCGTTCAATGTGATGATCCCCGATTCCCCCGCTCCGTATATCAAGGCTTTTGCTCCGCTTCTATTGCCCGATATTAGCATGTCATAGACGTATTTGTACACGAACCGGCTGGCAGTGAGCAATACGGTATTGAGCAAAAAATGTATGGCGATAATCGACCGGGGGATGGTAAGCCCCGCTATCCATTGGTATTTTAAATTGAAAAATACGAGGGCGGACAGAATAAATGCCAAGAGGGCGGAAGCGGCAATGACCCGGGTGGCATCCCGGACACTCGTATATCGTACTACTCCTTTGTACGACCCGGTGACGTAAAAACTGAACAACGCCACCAAGGCTATCAGCGGAAGTTGTTTGACAAAGGGGAAGCCTTTGAAATTCAGCGTGAAATTAAAACGTATCAAGTACGCCAAAAAAAATGTTTGCAGCACCATGGACAAGTCCACGAGCACTACTATCCAACGTGCCGTGACACGGTTGGACCCGATATGAAATATCTTTTTTTTCAAAGCATTCATGATTCTTTTTCCTTTTTACATAACAATAGCAGCTGCTAAAATACAAAAAATGCCGGTTACACGGATCAACCGGAAAAAATTTAGACGGATGTGTCGGGGATGTTTTATGCTCTGGAAAGACAATTACCGGGATAACGGGTATTTTTTATCTTGGGATTATGATATGGGTCTTTCAGGGAAAGAGGCCGTTAACGATGGAAACACGTATCCATATCACGAGCAATATCCAAACGAGCAGTCCCGCTTCGAGCAGGGATTTTTTCCGTACTTTGCCGGCGGTTTCCCCGGTGAAATATGCTACCGGCAGGAATGTGTACAATACAGGGAAGGTTCCGGGCGGATGAAATATTATCATCATCATGGCGGTGGTAAAAAGCCATAGCATGGATTTGTACACCTTTTTATCCCGTAGTGTCTGTTGCCCGATCCGGAACAAGAAGTAGAGAATGCCCGGAACAATCCATGCTCCCCATAGCATCCACGGGACAGCATTTCCCGGAAGGGGAAAATAAACTTCCCATTGCCATACTGCGCTGAAATCAGCCGTATTACCGGTCAGCAGACTGCCGGTATAGAGCAATATCAATCCATTGGCAAGGCCCGCCAACGGCATGAACAAATGCTTGTCTATAATGCCATAGAAATATGCATAACCGGCATATATCCATATTATCATGACGAGACTACCGGGATAGAGAAATACGGCAATCCCCAACAGCAAACCGGCGTCGAACAGGTTGAGCAAGCGTTTTTTTTCTTGGGAAAGAGCGAATACCTTCATCGACATGAAGCTCACGGCAAGGTAAGAAAGAGAGATGCGTATATCCGTCATGACGGAGGGGAAACTCCACGCCAGCAATGCCCAGAACAGCGGATAATAAGGTGAAGTGCCACCCGTATTCCGGTATAGTAAATGCATATTGACGGCAGTCAGTACGAGGAACAAAAGAAAACCCACCACTGCATACATATCCGGTGCATACGGAGTGTGTACCAGGTGGAACCAGAAAGCCCCACCTGTCAACAGTAAGGTGAACAAACCCGCTTTCAGGGGATTTTTGAATATGTTTGTCAGCACGATGATTTTTTTTACATTTGCAAAGTAAACGTTTAGTTATGATGATAGCAAATAATATTTGGAAAATTATCGGTGATTTTACCGAGAAAGTATTGCTTTATCCTTATGAAGTTCTCCGCCAGACCGATGATTGGTGGACCTCCAACATATTCAATTTTATCCTCCTGGCTATGGGTTTTATCATGGGAATATGGTGGATGGCGCAGATGTTCAAATACAAGCGGACAGGCAAGGAGGACGAAGCATAACCCCGTATGGGTAGTAAGAATAAATTAAGACGATTCGAGGAGAACGAAAGTTTTCCCAATGTAATACAACCCGCCAGAGCTGAAGTTTTGGGGGGTTTCTCATTGGCGGGCAAATGGCATACGCATTTCGGCAATACCCATCCGCTGGTGTTGGAGCTCGGCTGTGGAAAAGGAGAATATACCCTGGAACTCGCCCGCCGCTTTCCCGGAAAGAATTTTATTGGTATCGATATCAAAGGTGCCCGTATCTGGCGGGGTGCCAAAACGGCTTTGGAAGAGAATTTGACCCATGTCGCGTTTCTACGTACACATATAGAATTGATTGACAAAATATTCGCTCCCGGTGAGGTGAGTGAAATATGGATAACGTTTCCCGACCCGCAAATCAAATACCGCCGTGCCAAACACCGGCTTACCCATCCTGCTTTTTTGAACCGTTACCGGAAAATTCTGGTTCCGGGAGGGGTCGTCCATCTGAAAACCGACAGTGAGTTTTTACACGGTTATACCCTCGGTGTGTTGTCGGCGACAGGACAAGAAATTTTGCATTCCCAACACGACATTTACCATGCCGGCGGCTATCCGCCCATAGTCCGTGAAGTACAGACCTTCTATGAACAAATGTTTCTCGAGCAGGGTAAAGCCATTACATATTTATCGTTCCGGCTTACGAAAGATATTCCCTTATGAGTGAAACGGATTTTTTTCAAAAGGTATATACATTGGTCAGGAAAATTCCCTACGGGAAAGTGACCACATACGGGAGTATAGCCCGGGAATTGGGAGCGCCGGGTGCTGCACGTATGGTAGGCTGGGCGTTGCATCATTGCCCTCCCGGAGTTCCGGCACACCGGGTAGTGAATGCCGCGGGGATGCTAACCGGTAAACACGCATTTCCCGGAACCGGGTTGATGCAACAACTACTCGAGAACGAAGGCATACAGGTAGAGAACGACCGGGTCGTCGATATGGAGAAACATTTTTGGAATCCTGCCGTTGACCGGCAGTAATGCGGATTGGGGTTAGAAATTCAAATGTAACTGCAGCCCGAAGCCGGCGGACTTAATACCAGCCCGTTGGGATGCGGATAGGACAGCCGGACTGATCGATAACGAAATTCCGGGGTCCTGGAAAGCGAGGTTTTTTACCTTGGCTACTTTTATCACATCGAATATACTCCAGATATATATCGCATCCATGGCTATTAAGCCCGAAAACATGATAATCCACGAACCGCTACCGGTATGCATGACCCCCGGGTCAAAATTCATAATGTTGATTAACCCGTACATGAACACTCCACCCGACAGCAACATCCCCCCGAGAACAGAAAGCCCCCTTACGGGTTCACCGGTATAAAAATATCCGGAGGACGGAAGCAAAAAATTACAACTCCCCGCCAACAGAAGGGAATACCGGGGATTTTCCACCTTATAGCGATAGCCTGCCGTTGAAATGCTATTCTTTACATCCTTATATTTAATCTTTTGTCCGTAAACATTGAGTATAAGGAAAGAAAACAGGATAATGGAATAGATGCGTTTCATAAATTGTTTTTTTGTAAATCAAAGATACGGTTTTTTTAATCTTCGACGGTTTTCCCGGCTAATATTAAGTCAATCAAGCGCTTATATTTTTTTGGGGGCACTACAAGGTATCTATTGCATCCGCCGGAAAACCACAATGGCAGAGCGTTGTGATAATGACCGGGGGATTTTTTTTTGATTTTTTGGGAGCTGGGTAATGGTTTTAATATGGTGCGTTCCGCAGTTTATAGCTGTTTACTTTCAATTTACTACCAATGTTTATTAAAGTTCTAACACTCATATTTACAACTACTTGTGGCATGCACTATATTTTTTGTTATGCGTTCGTTATTTTCTTTCAAATTCGTAATCTCGTTCTACTTTTGCAATTCTCGTTTTATAGTATTTATACCATTCATTTCGTCCTTTTTCTCTTGCAATTGAATGTTCCGCATTTTCTTTCCATTTTATTATTGCATTTAAATCTTTCCAATATGAAACCGTAATACCAAATTCTTCTCTTGCACTTTCAACTCCAAGGAACCCTTCTTGTTGTTTTGCCAGTTCTACCATT
>CAZQPD010000042.1:0-6782 GCA_964595235.1 uncultured Polaribacter sp. | reverse complement strand
TAGGCTGCCATGGCGGTGTTCATGGAGAATCCGGTGGTAAACATTTCCGGGAGGAAAATGAGGTCCGTATCCGGGGCAATGCTTTCGAACATCCCGTCGAGTTTGCGCAGGTTGTCTGCGGGGGATTCCCACAGCGGAGCGAATTGGACCAAGGCGGCGGTAGCGGTTGTTTTCATTACAGGGCGTTTAGTCTTTCGGCTGCTTTCTGCAATTCATCGTCGTTTTTGGCAAAACAAAAACGCAGAATGCGTTGGCTCCGGTTGTCGTGGTAGAAGGCGGCTACCGGGATGGATGCCACTCCGTGGTGTTCGGTCAGGTACCGGGCGAAGCTCCATTCGTCCTGACCGGATATCCGGCTGTAATCGAGCAGTTGGAAATAAGTGCCACGTGTAGGGATGACATTGAACCTGCCGGCGGAGAGGTAGCTGATAAACCGGTCGCGCATGGACTGGTAGAAACCGGGTACATGCTCGTAGTGTGCCGGGTCTTTCAGATAATCCGCCAAGGCGTATTGTACCGGGGTGTTTACGGCGAACACATTGAACTGGTGTACTTTGCGTATTTCGCTTGTCAGGTATCCGGGAGCGATGGTATAGCCTGTTTTCCAGCCGGTGGCGTGGAATGTTTTTCCGAACGAATAGACTGCTACGCTTCGTTCGTACAGTTCGTCGTATTTCAGTACGGATTCGTGCGACAGCCCGTCGAACAGGATGTGTTCATATACTTCATCGCTCAATACGATGATGTTCGTGCCGGAGGTGATATCTTTCAGGTTTTCCATATCCTCATTGCCGAAAACGAATCCGCCGGGGTTGTTCGGGGTGTTGAGGATGAACATTGTGGTACGGGGAGTAATGCTGCCGGCTACGAGGTTCCAATCGATACGGAAATCAGGGTATTCGAGGGATATGAATACCGGTATTCCGCCGTTGAGCCTTACGGCAGGGGCGTATGAGTCGTACGCCGGTTCTATGATGATGACTTCGTCTCCTTCGGAGACAAATGCGGAAATTACGGTAAACAGCGCTTGGGTGGCACCTGCGGTTATGGTAATTTCCGTATCGGGGTTGATGCTTTTACCGTAACCCCGCCGTATTTTTTCTGCTATGGCTTCGCGTAGTACGGGGACGCCCGGCATGGGGGCGTATTGGTTTTTGCCCAATATCATATAATGGTGTATGCGGTCTATCAGCGCCCGGTCCACTTCGAAGCCGGGAAACCCCTGTGATAGGTTGATGGCGTTGTGCTTACGCGCCAATGCCGACATTACGGCGAATACGGAAGTTCCCGTACCGGGTAGTTTGGATATGATGGAAAGCGGCATAATTCTCGTTATGGTTATAGCTGCCGCTAAAATACAAAAATCCCCTGTTATAATCTGGGATTACGGATAGGGGTCAAGGCGGAGAGGTCGTACCCGGCGAATTCATTTAGATAATGATCTACCGTAGTACCGTAGGCATCGATGATGGTTTTGCCTCTGCCTTGTTCTTTCAGGTACTTTCGCACTTTTCCCGCACCTGCCAAATGAGCAGCGGCTAATATGCCCGATTCGGTGATAATAATACCGTTTATCTGTTTGCCGGCATATTTTGAAATTTCGTCGCGTAGTACCCATTTGTTGTACCGGCAATACCGGCGGAAAGCGCGTTCTTGAAGGCGTGGATTGCGTAGAAAAGTTCCGGTGTTTTTGATGCCGAGCAATGCCAGGGTGGAGGCTCCGAATTGGTATTTACCCACATAGCCGAGGCTGTTTATCCGGAAGTAGTTGTTCTGCGATTCCTTGAATCCGATAGCTTCTTTAAATCCGGTAAATCCACGGTCAGTCAGCGGGGAACTGCCGGGGGGGATACGCCTTACGAATGGGTTTTCCGCTTGTATTTCGAGAATATCCGTTATGTCATTTCCTCCGCCTGACAAGGATGAAAAAGCGTATAAAGCCAAAGTCGTCAGTATGATAGCAATTTTTTTCATAGGTGTTTTCATTACAAAACGCCGGCAAAGGTATAATATTTTTTCGAATAGGTGGGGGCTGCCGGATTTTTGAACAAATTAATACGAAGGGGTAATAGTCGAGAGGGGAGTCATTGAACTTCCTACGGATTAATGTTTTTTTACAAGAATAAAATAAGTTATTTTTGTAAAGTGAAACAAAGGACAGGTAAATGACATATTTTGATGAAATAAGAAAGCTTGCCAAATTGATACCATTATCAATAATTGATTTTTCGATTGAAAGAGAAAGAACTACACCTCCGACTCAAGCTTCATCAAATTTTATTACAAATAAGGAACAAGGTGATTGGGCGGAAGATTTAATTTTTAGGGCTATCAATGAAACTTCCAAAAATTATTTTGCAGTAAGGTATGGGAAATCCGATGATATAGTTGCCGGTGATGCAGGATTTGATAAATTTTATAATGATTTTCAAGAAGAATTGGACACAATTGGTAAAAGGCCTGATTTGTTGATTTTTCATAAAAAAGATTTTGATGCAGATTTGGGATATGATATAAGCAAGATAGAGCATAGGCAAATTGAAGATTATGTCCGGAAAGCCGTAGCAGGATTGGAAATCAGGTCAAGTGCATTTTTAGTTGATAAATATGAAAATGAGATGCGGAGGCGGGCGAGATACCATCTTGAAAAGGCTTTTGAAGTTAGAGACAAAATACTTTCTAATTAGAGAAAATTATTAGAAAAGAAGAATATAAAATACATAGAACTATTGGAAAACCTTGATAAAGAAAGTATTCAAATAATAAATTTCAGACGTCCAAGTTGGAAAGCAACGGAAGATTTGCAAAATCTGTCCCGGCTTTTTAAACAATTAAAAGAACATATAAAAGTTATTCAAAAAAGATATTATTTAAGCATTACGCCGAAAGTTGAAGATCTTAAGGTTGTATATAAGTGGGTAGAAATGTTCAACGTTCCGCATTTTTATTTTCAAGTGTTTTTTGATAAATCATTCGGAATATCATTCAAAGATATACTTAACTTATTAACTGAACCTGAAAAAGAAGGTGAGTTTTACGAAATAAGTCAAGATGTAAAAAACCAAAACAAGACCACTATTAAAATCAATACGAGAAAAACAAAGCAAATAGCATATAAAATCATCGAACCGGAACACAAAAGTATTCGTAAAGAAATGGGACGGGGAAGATTGTTGTTTTATGTTACATTTCGTGGTGGAACGGCATATTTGGATATTGAAAATCTGAAATCGCTTTTAAATATAGATGAGTTTTAAGATGTTAGTTGAACAGGAATACATAAGGAAGACTACAGCAAGGCATCGTAAAAAATTTGCACAATTCTTTACCCCCGAACCCATTGCCCGGATAATGAGCGATTGGATATTGCACGGGAATGATTTTACAACAATGCTGGAACCTGCTTTCGGGCTCGGTATTTTCAGCAGGATAATACTACAGCACAAGCCCGGGATACAAATTACCGGATTTGATGTTGATGAAACCATCTATAATGTTGCTCGAAATAACTTTATTAACAATAGCAACGTTAAACTATATTTAGAAGATTATTTACATAATGATTGGGATAACAAGTACGACAGAATAATCTGTAATCCTCCTTATTTTAAATTTCACGATTACGATAATAAGAAAGCTTTGGGTGAAATATCGAAAAGATTAAATTTTCCCCTGTCTGGATTTACAAATATTTATACCCTTTTTCTTTTAAAATCAATATATCAACTCAAAGAAAACGGAAGAATAGCCTACATAATTCCATCAGAGTTTTTAAATTCGGATTACGGTAAAAAAATCAAAGAATATCTCATCAAATCTAACTTATTAAGATATATTATTATTTTTGATTTTAAGGAAAATGTTTTCGATAATGCCCAAACAACAAGTTCGATATTACTTCTTGCAAAAGATAATTTCCGGGAAAGCATCCATTTTTCCGTTGTATCAAATGTTAGAGAATTATCAAATATTAGAGAAATTATCAATAAATACCCGGGAAGTTCCGGACAATTTTCAATATTAAATAAACAGATTGATCCTAATATCAAATGGCGAAAATATTATCAAAAACAGCAGAGTAAGAAATATAAAAATCTAATACCTTTTAATCAAGTTGCAAAAGTGGTTAGAGGTATTGCTACCGGTTCCAATGAATATTTTATTTTTAATATTGAAAAAGCCAAACAATATAATATCAAGGAAAAAAACCTTCTGCCTTGCATAACCAAGTCAAGAGATGTTAATACACCTGTCTTTACAAAATCCGGTTTTATTGCACTGAAAGAGCAAAATGCAAAAGTGTTTTTATTTGACGGAACAAAAAATCAAGATGAAAACACATTGAAATATATTAAACTCGGAGAAGAACAAGGTATTCATAAAAAATATTTAACATCCAAGCGTAAACCCTGGTATTCGCTTGAAAACCGTCCGCCTTCACCAATATGGGTTGGCGTTTTTAACCGTACAGGATTGAAATTTATCCGGAATGAAGCGGGAATAAGCAATTTGACCACATTTCACTGTATTTATCCTGTGAATAATCTATTTAATAAAATCGATATTGATTTGCTATTTGCTTATTTATTAACCGATGTTGCCCGGCAGCTATTCAATGATAACAGAAGGGAATACGGAGACGGTTTGAAAAAGTTTGAACCCAATGATTTGAATAATGCTTTAATGCCGGATTTGTCCTTGTTGGATAAAAAAAATCAAGAGTACATTTTAGAGTTATATAATAAATATAGGAATTCCGTATTAATGCATAAACAAGACAATAGCATAATTGATGAAATAAATGAAATATTAATTAGAAAGTACGAAATACATTTCAGTTGAAGTTGTTTCGATTAATCCATTATTTGATAGGATTATAACCACTCCTCCCTCGTCTGTTTGGTTATAAGCACAAATTGGGCAATCAAAGCAGCTGTTTCGGTTCGCAGTCTGTTTTCCCCAAGGCTTACGGGCTTAAATCCCGCCTGTACGGCATGGTCGATTTCTTCGCGGGTAAATCCTCCTTCCGGTCCGATGAGTACACAAGCATCGTCGTTGCCCGAATAGGATAAATACAAACAGTCGGAGGTATCCGCATGGCAGACCGCAATGAATTTTTCAGGATATGTATTGCAGTTCCGGATGAATTTCTCAAAATCAGTCATCGGGTCTATCAGGGGTAGGCGTTGCCGTCTGGACTGGTTCATAGCGGAAATACTGATTTTTTTCAGCCGTTCCGGGTTAATTTTTTTTCTTTCGGAGCGTTTGCAGAGCAACGGGACGATTCTGTCGATACCTATTTCCACGGACTTTTCCACAAACCATTTCAGCCGTTCCGAACTCTTTACCGGACTGATGGCAATACAGATTTTTGCATTTCTGAAAGGGCTCGACAGGGCGTATTCCAGGATGGTTATCACACATTGATTGCCGGATATTGTTTTGATTACTCCTTCGTATCTGCCTCCATTGCCGTCGGTGAGTATCAGCTTGTCGCCGGGCTTTTTTCTCAATACTTTGGACAGGTGTTTGCATTCTTGTCCTTCCAATGTGATTTCACGGCTGTCCGGGGTCAGTAGATGATGGTAGAATTGATGCATACCGGAATGATTTTATGATTTACCTGGTTCTTCTGTGCCGCCGGGTTCTTCCGTGGGAGTTGTTTCTGCTTCTCTCCCGCGGAGGACGCATGTGTCTGCGCCGTTTTCTTTCCTCCCGGCTTTGTTTTTTATACCGTTCGTCACGCGGAATCCGTTCACCGCGTCTGCGTTTTTTCCTGTATTTCTTTTTCTTGGGTATTTTTCCCCTACGTCCTTTTTTGGAGAATATCCTTTTCAGGAAACTCTGTTTCTCGTAGATTATTTGGTCTTCCGTTTCGTATTTTTTCTTTTTTACCTTGTCTTTGTGATTGTCTATCCTCCATGCCAATCCCGCTGTGGCATACAGGTTGAGATAATCGTATCTCAATTCGCTCCGGACGTGTAATCCCAGCTGTGCATCTTCCGATATCAGGTAGGCGGCACCGGCTCCGCCGTAATAGCGTGTAATACCGGGCAGGTGTTCCAATTGTCCTTCGGCAAACAGGGAGATGCGTTCCCATTTGGCATATGTCAATGCGCTGGTAATGCCGTATTCCCGGTAGGAAGGGTACAAGATATGATCGGCATATACATTGGTAACCAGAGTCGTCCAGCCATCCAAATCCTGTTGGAGCAGCAGGGCGGCTCTGACACCCATCCCCGGAAGCCGGTAGTCACGGCTTACGAAATTGGTCTCCATGCCGACGGTCAAACCTACTGCGGGTATCAGCCGGTTCCAATCGTATGCCATCTTCCTTTTCCAGCTTCTGATTTCCTTGGACGGATCTTTGTATGAGGGTTTGTAAAACAGGTACTTGGCAGAAAATGTAAACCGGTTGAAACCGTTTTTCGACAAACCGTTCGTTCCGTACAGCCCGCTGTACAAATGCCGGTATTCGTACTGGATATCGAGATTCAGCTCTAATTTTTCAGACAGAAAACCCGTACGCAAAAAAGCATTCAGTCCCCCGCTGTAATCCGGTTCGAAATACCGGAAGGAACGGTTGTGGGTGCGGAAATAGTTCGTTTCGAACTGATATACCTTCGTCCCTGTGGCATAGGGACTTTCGCCGAATCCGGGAAACCGTGCATTAATGATTTCCGTGTATTGTGCAATACCCGTGAATACCGGTATAAAAATCCATATTGCTACTAACGAAAATCGCTTCATCAGATGGGTGATGAAAAAGATTGTGCAAGATA
>CAZQPD010000041.1:0-13224 GCA_964595235.1 uncultured Polaribacter sp. | reverse complement strand
AGGGCTCACCTCTTCCCATTCCGAACAGAGAAGTTAAGCCTGCCAGCGCCGATGGTACTGCTACGGTGGGAGAGTAGGTCGCCGCCTTTCTTTTTCTCATTTTTTTCCCGCCGGCTACAACGTAGCCGGCGGGATTTTTTTTGCCGGTCAATGAAATATTTCTGTAACTTTGACTGAAAATTTCAGGGATGACAAAAAAAATTCTTTTCCTGTTCGCTATCACCGCCATTCTCATTATCGACACTTCGTGCGACAACGGCGATGTCGATCTTCCTTCTTTCCAATTCGACGATACCGTTTACGTATGTGGCGACTACGTATTGTACCGCCAAAATTCGTCCGGAACCGAAGCCATTATCCTGCTGGTACCCGCTGAATATTTCAATCCGGAAGCTACAACACAACTCCCGTTGACCCCTGACAACTGCATATACCGGATTTTCGATACGGCTTTCGACCAGAATTATTTCTGTTCCGATATCCCGCCCGCCTCCCCCGTCGTCATTACCGAATGGAATGCCTCTCCCGCTTCTGAAAACTATATCAGCATTATCCCGGAAAGCTCCGGAACAGACGCTCCAAGCTATCAAATTACTTTGCACCATTTGGTATTGGAAAACGGGGAAAATCAAATGATTTTCGATTCCTTTGATTTCGGAATTGTACAATTACCCGGATAGGCAATATTTTGAAATTATGACTGTTATAATAAATACACTTACACTTTTCGTGAAATGAATTTTTTCCGCACCATATCTTTGCTGTTTATCGCCGCTTTGTTCTCCGTCTTTACCCGGGCACAAACCGCCCGGAAATACTCCAATGAATTTCTCAATATCGGCGTGGATGCTGCCGCTATGGGTATGGCGAATACCGTCACGCCTACCGTCGCCGATGTCACCGCAGGATATTGGAACCCCGCCGGCTTGACTCATTTGGAAGGAAATGAAGTGGCTTTGATGCACGCCGCATGGTTCGCCAATATAGCCCAGTATGACTACGCCGCCTTTGCCATGCCATTGCAGAACAACAACGCATTCGGTATCTCACTGATTCGATTCGGTGTGGACGATATCCTCGATACTACCCAACTTATCGACAGCCAGGGCAATATCGACTACAACCGCATCGAACTCTTTTCCGCTGCGGATTACGGACTCTTGCTCTCGTATGCCGCAAAAAACATTTTCAAAGAGTTTTCCTATGGCGTCAATTTGAAAATCATTCACCGGAGAATAGGAGACTTTGCCACCTCCTTCGGTTTCGGCTTCGATGCGGGACTTCAATATACCGGCGAAAAATGGTCTTACGGTCTGATGATAAGGGATATCACCACTACTTATAACACTTGGAATTTCGATAA
Organism: uncultured Polaribacter sp.; assembly: GCA_964595235.1. Classification (GTDB taxonomy): domain Bacteria; phylum Bacteroidota; class Bacteroidia; order Flavobacteriales; family Flavobacteriaceae; genus CAZQPD01. The sequence continues at coordinate 11,861 of CAZQPD010000041.1, read as the reverse complement.
AGATAAACTCGAAGCCATACAGAACGCCATACCCGGCCAAAACCAGCAACTCCCCGAAACCAACGAAATCACTCTGCCGAAAGCAGAATTGGGAATAAGCAGGGAATGGGAACTGAACCGTGATATTTCCTTACTCTCGTCTTTCGGATTGAATATGCGTTTTGCCCGTACGCAGGATATCATTAATACCGATTATGTCAGTATCTCACCTGCTTTGGGATTTCAAGCCGGATATCTGGATTTTGTATTCTTGCGCGCCGGTATCAACAATATTCAAGAAGTAACCCTGTACGGTGATACCCGTGCCGTCAGCTGGCAACCCAATATGGGTGCCGGTTTCCTCTATAACGGAATCCAGGTGGATTATGCCTTGACGAACATTGCATCTACGGGAAACGCCTTGTACAGCCATGTATTTTCCATAAAAATAGACTTGGATGCTTTCCGTTAATCACAGGATCGGAAACCTGCTGCTCGCATTTGCCGGAGGCATACTGTTGTCGGCGGCGTGGCCCACTTACGGGTATGCCCTGTTGATTTTTATAGCATTTGTCCCCTTACTCGTCATGGAGGAAAACATACGTTTGCAAGAGGGAAAACACAAAGGATTCCGCTTGTTCGTCACCGCCTATCTGGCGTTTTTCATATGGAACGTGTTTACTACCTGGTGGATATGGAACTCCACCCCTGCCGGAGCGGTATTCGCATTGACGGTCAATTCCCTGCTGATGAGCTTGGTATTCCTCCTGTATCACGGAGTTTCCCGCAGAAAACCCCGGCGTTTTTCCCTTATCTTTCTCGTGGCTGTCTGGTTGGCTTTTGAGAAATTTCATCTCGAATGGCAATTTTCCTGGCCCTGGCTGAACCTGGGCAATGTATTTTCCGAAAATCCGCATTGGGTGCAATGGTATGAATATACCGGAATAGCCGGGGGAACGTTGTGGATACTTCTTGTAAATATATTGATATTCAGCGCTATACGACATTTCAAGGATAAAAAAACGATAATAAAACGTCTGATTGCTGCAGCAGCCGTCGTCGTGGCGGGGATATATTTTTCACTCTATAAGTATTATACATTTCCCGGAGGGGGAGAAAATTTTCAAGCGGTTGTCCTACAACCGGCTACCGACCCTTATACAGAGAAATACCACCGTCCTATGCATGAGATAGCCGCTGAATTAACTGCCTTGGCTACTCCGCAGATGAATGACAGCGTCCGCTTCGTGCTGGCGCCCGAAACCGTCTTGTCCCGGATGACCACAAAGGATGCTTTTGTGCATTCCGCGGCTTATGGGACGTTGTCCGCATTTGTCGAAAAATACCCACAGGCGGCTATCATTACCGGTATCGACCTGTACCGGGTTATTGATTCGAAAGAAATGCCTACCCCTACCGCCAATCCTTTTCCCAATGCAAAAGACAAATGGTATGAGAGTTATAATGCTGCCATGCTTATAGCAGCTGGTAAGCAGCCGGAAACCTATTACAAGAGCAAATTGGTGGTAGGAGTAGAGCATTTTCCGTACCGTTCCCTGCTGATGCCTCTGTTCGGAAATATCTTGATAGCACACGGCAGCAGCCCCAATGTACTGACACCGCAGGGTTATCCGGTAGTATTCGAACACAGGGGCATACGTGCGGCACCCGTTATCTGTTATGAGTCCATTTATGGTGAACATTTGGGCGGATTTGTCCGTGACGGTGCAGGTTTTCTGGCTATTATTACCAATGACAGTTGGTGGGGCGATACAGAAGGGCACCGCCAGCTGAACAGTTATGCGCGGCTACGGGCTGTCGAAATGCGGCGGGACATTGCGCGTAGCGCCAATTCTGGTATATCGTCATTCATCAATGCGAGGGGGGATGTGATGAAAACATTGCCTTACGGGGCAAAAGGCGCATTACGCGGCAGCTTATACCTCCGGCACGGATTGACCGTATATGCCCGTTTCGGGGATTATATATACCGGATAGCCTCCTTTGTCGCCGTATTGTTCTTGCTGATAGGTTTGTTCGTCCGGGCGAAACGTCAATAAGTTGTGTTTCAGTTTTCTTTTAATAATCTTTCATTGATACGGCTACTCGCGATTAGTGCCGAAAGGTAACCGAGTACGGTGATGGTGACGATGACCACCAATAAGTTTGTCCAACGGAACCTCACCGGATACGGCATAGCTGCATTGATACGGACGAAGTGGTATTTGTATTGTAGAAAAATGAGAACGGTACCGGCTGCCAAACCCGTCACCATTCCCGCCATTGTGAGTACAAAGCCTTGGATGACAAATATTTTTTTTAGTTCTTTCAATGGCAATCCCAAATACGAGAGGGTTCTCAAATGTTCTTTTTTATCGATAATCATCATGATGAGTGTTCCGATGATATTGAACAGAGCCATGATGAGCATCAGGGTGGAGATAAAATACAACAGGAGGTTCTCACTGTTTATCATCCGGTAAAATGCCGCATTCATCTCTTCGCGGGTGCGCACTTGAAATGCATCGCCGAGTTTTTCTTTCAACATACCCGCTATTTCGTCAGCCTTTGAGTAGTCATCCAGGGCGATGTGCAAGTGGCTGATGCGGTTGCCGGGATATTCCAGCAGTTCTTGTACGGCATCCAGGTTTGCATATACATAAGTCGCATCGGATTCTTCTATCAGGGCGAAGATGCCTATGGTTTGGGTTTGAATACGGTTTACCAAGGACCGGACGTCGGGGTTGTACGATAATCCGGGTTTGGGCACATAGATGGTAACCGGGTCGATAAAATCAATCCCCATGGACAATTTCGATGCTATCCCGTTGCCCACCACAATGCCGTACGGTACTCCGGGCGAAAGCCAATTTCCGGCATATACGGAGGTATCCATAGCGACCACACGGGTATATTGTTCGTCCACTCCGCGAAGGTAAGCGATATGTTCTTTGTCGCGGTAGTGGAAAAAAGCCCTTTGGTCCAATACTTTCGAATATGCGGAGATTCCCTCTACCGACGACAGGGCGTCCTGAATTTTGGTGTCGAACAGAAATGTCTTACCCCGGCCGGGGCTGACGGTGATATCGGGGTCTGCCGCATTGTACAGGGTCAGGCTTACGTCTTTCAATCCCGAAAAACCCGATAGCAGGATAAAGAACACGGCAGATACCACGACGACCAAGGCACTTGCCAGCAGTGTGATGATATTGATCACATTATTTTTACTCTTGGATACCAGGTAGCGTTTGGCTATGTAAAAGGGTGTGTTCAAAGTTCCGGGTAGCGTCTTATAATTTTTTTCTTTTGGGCAGTAGTTCGGGGTTTTCTATCGGGTTTTCATTTTCATTTCGCAGGGCTTTGTCTATTTCGTCGATATAATCCAGTGAGTCGTCGATATGAAAATGAAGTTCGGGTATGCGGCGCAGTTGGTGGCGGATACGTTGTCCCAGTTCATACCGTATGGTCTTTTGACGGTTGAGGATGTATTGGAATATCCGTTCCCTTTCGGAGGGAGGGAAAATGCTGATATACAACCGGGATTCCGTCAGGTCGGAAGTTACTTTTGCTTTGGTCACGGTGATGATGAGTCCCTTGGCGATATCCCGGAACATGCGTTGGAGAATTTGTGCGGTTTCCTCTTGCAGGAGGTTGGCGATTCGTTTTTGTCTTTGTGTTTCCATTTTGTATCAGCTCAATATTGTTCTTTTTCGTTGGGGAAATCTCCGGTTTTCACATCTTCTATATACCGTTGGAAAGCGCCTGTCATTTCATCGTACAGGTTGAGATACCTGCGCAGGAACCGGGGGTGGAATTCGTGGGTCATTCCCAACATATCGTGGGTGACCAGAACTTGCCCGTCCACTTGGTTTCCAGCTCCGATACCGATGACGGGGATACGCAGTGATTTTGCCACCCGTGCTGCCAGTTTGGCGGGAATTTTTTCGAGAACCAGAGCAAAACACCCCAATTCTTCGAGCAATTTGGCATCGGCGACGAGTTTTTCAGCTTCGGCTTTTTCGCGTGCACGAACGGTGTAGGTTCCGAATTTGTATATGGATTGCGGGGTAAGCCCCAAATGTCCCATTACCGGAATTCCGGCGGAAATGATACGTATTACGGAGTCTTGAATTTCGGCTCCGCCTTCCATTTTTACAGCATGCCCCCCCGATTCTTTCATGATGCGAATGGCAGTTTCCAATGCCCGGCGGGAATTTCCCTGATAGCTCCCGAACGGCATATCCACCACCACCAATGCCCGGTCCACTGCCCGTACTACCGACGTGGCATGGTAAATCATCTGGTCCAAGGTCAACGGGAGGGTTGTCTCGTGACCTGCCATGACATTGGAAGCCGAATCCCCTACCAGTATCACGTCTATACCGGAATTATCGACAATTTTCGCCATGGTATAATCATAAGCGGTGAGCATGGCTATTTTCTCGTTGTTCAATTTCATCTCCGCCAATGATTTGACGGTTATTTTCTTATATTCTTTTCTTGCTGCTGACATGTTTTCTGTTTTTTTTAATATACGGTTCCGGGTTGAAATTTTTTTTTTTTGACCGGAGGCTTTCCGCCAAATGTTCACACAAACATAAGAAAAATATCGGTGATGAGAGTTTTTCAACAGACCCAAAATACCGGAATTACGGGAAAACGTTTAACTTTGGACAATCAAACGACAGCAATGAACGAAAAAGTTTTGGTTCTCGGTGCGGGCAGTTGGGCGACAGCCCTTGTCAAAATGCTATCTGAAAATCTCGATCATATAGGATGGTACATGCGCCGTGAAGAGCAAGCGAGGTATATAGAAACCCACCGGCACAATCCCGATTATTTGAGCCAAGTGGAGTTCGATGTAGAAAAACTTCATATCACCACCCGTATCGACCAGGCGGTAGAGGAATACGAGTACCTGATTATCGCCATACCTTCTGCCTTTTTGCACGGGGAAATATCGAAAATTAATACCCCGCTTTCCGGTAAATATATTATCTCCGCAGTGAAAGGTATCGTACCCGAAAACGGCTTGATAGTAGGTGAATATTTTCACAAGCATTACGCGGTACCCTATTCCCGTATTGCGGTGATTACCGGTCCTTGTCATGCCGAGGAAGTGGCTATGGAGAGGCTGTCATACCTTACCGTCGCATCGACCGGAGAAGAATTGGTACAACGCATCTCAGGTATGTTGAGAAGCGAGTACATCAAGGTAACCCCATCCGATGATATCGTGGGTACGGAATATGCGGCAGTATTGAAAAATATCTATGCATTGGCGGCAGGCATTGCACATGGATTGGGCTATGGCGACAACTACCAAGCCGTGTTGATGAGCAATGCCATCAGGGAAATGAAACGCTTTACCAAAAAAATATGGAAAACCAAGAGGGATATCGACAAATCGGCATACCTCGGCGACCTGCTCGTTACCGGCTATTCGGTATTCAGCCGCAACCGCACTTTCGGAAACATGATAGGTCAAGGCTATTCGGTAAGGTCTGCTATGATGGAACTGAAAATGGTAGCCGAAGGCTACTACGCCACCAAAAGCGCTTATGAAATGAACAAAAAACTCAAAGCACGCACGCCCATCATCGATGCAGTTTACCGGATTTTGTACCGGAATGACAACCCGGTGAAAGTATTCAAAACACTAAGCGACCAACTCGACTGATTCCCGTTTGCCAATTCATAAATCTATCCCGGAAATGATACGCACAACTCTACAAAATATACGAACGATCAGGGCAGACAATATATCACCCGCTTTATGGATATTGGGAATGATCCTGTTTGCCGCGTGCGGCGGTGGCAAACAACCCGGCACCAACCATCCGGAAGAACAAATCATCACCCGCCGGGACAAGACCTGCTGGATACAAATTTCCGCCGGTAAGACACCTGACGGGTACCGGTTGCACATGATGAAAAGAAAAGTTTTACCGGTAAAAACCAAAGGGATTTTTTCACCCCATGTCGATATAAAAAATATACCTTCCGGCAAATGGATTGTCACCGTTCATTCGAAAGATAAGGCACTATACGCATTTACCATTCCGCATCCTTTGATAGAACATTATGAAGCTCCCGGCGGGAACGGCGGGTTGAATACCGGGGAAATCCACCACGAAAACGGTGTGATAAACCTGCGTTTCCCCTATACGGAAAACGCTGATTTTATTATCTTTGAAGAAAAAACAAAAGACGGGGTACAATTCGCCGGAAAAATCCTATTGCAATGAAAAAAAACGGATACATCGCTGTATTGGTCTTTTTGGTAAGCCGTATTGCCGTCTATTCCCAGACGTTCGAAGTCGTCCCCTACTTGGAAAACGGCGATACGGACAAGCGTATCAATTTCGTCTATGTCAGCGAGGGATATACCGCCGCAGAGTTCGACCAATTCATCGAAGATGCGGAATACATAATCGGCGAGCAATTCGAATACTCCCCTTATCTGGAATACAAAAACTTTTTCAATATCTATTTGATAAAAGTCCCTTCGGCGGAATCCGGTACAGACCATCCGCAGACGAGCTCCGACAGCGATTGTCAAGATGTCCCCGTGATGCAAAACGATACGTATTTCAATTCCACATTCGATGCCTACGGCATACACCGTTTGCTAACTCCGGGTACTTGGCCCTATACCTTGGTGACAGACGTATTGATGGAAAACACCCCGTATTACGACCAGGCGGGAGTCATCGTCAACACCCCGTACTACGGTGGGTCCGGCGGGGATTATTTTACCGGGTCCGTCCATTCATCAGCCGTGGCTATCATGACCCATGAGTCAGGGCATTCGTTCGGAGAATTGAACGATGAATATTGGGCCGGTAGCGTTTATGCACACGAAGCTCCCAATATGACCCAAGAATCGGATCCTACGCTGGTAAAATGGAAAAACTGGCTGGGTGACGAAGGCATCGGCATCTATCCCTACGGAGACACTCCCCCCCTTTCCGAATGGTTCAGACCCCATCAATCATGCTTGATGCGATTCCTGTACGGACAATTCTGTGCCGTGTGCCGCGAAGCGCTTATCGATAAAATTTATACACTCGTTTCTCCCATTGATGGCTATTCCCCCGCAGGGCAAAATATCGATTATGACGATGAAGAAGAATTGAACTTTTCCGTTGATCTCGTCCGTCCCGAACCCGACACCCTTGTTACTACTTGGTATTTGGACGGCGAAGTCATAGCCGGAGATACGGAGACACTGATCTTGACCCCTTCCGTTACCGGAGAAGAAGACCACGTGCTCACCGTGGAAGTACGGGACGACACCCCCCTTTCACGTTCGTATGTATTCGCACAAGGCTATATATTCGATGTAACTTGGAACATCAATAATTCCACCGGAATAACCGACAACGGTGCGGAAAAATTCATTTACAAAATTTATCCCAACCCGGTAGCAGATGTACTTCATTTCGACTACCGGATACAGAATGCCACACACCCCGTTTCCATGGAAATCACGGATGTACAGGGAAGAAAGATGATGAAACGTATATTTCCCGCCGGGCAAGGGATTTTCCACCGGGAAATAGATGTAAGCGGTTGGCAACAAGGCATTTATTTCATGAGTATCCAAAAGGGTTCATATCAGGCTGTCTTTCCGTTTTTCAAAGAGTAAAAAAATGCGCAAGGTATTATTCATCGATGACACCCATCCGGTATTGAAAAACGGACTTACCGCATTGGGGTTCACCTGTGATGAGATGACCACCGCCGGCAGGCGGCAAATAGAAGAACGGATATCCGGATATGAAGGTATCGTCATCAGAAGCAGGCTGGCGATAGACAAAGAATTGTTACAAAAAGCCGTACGCCTGAAATTTATCGCCAGGGCGGGTGCAGGACTTGAAAATATCGATACCGGTTTTGCCCGTTCGCGCGGTATCCGGGTCTTTTCCGCATCCGAAGGAAACCGGAATGCCGTAGGAGAACACACCCTGGGGTTGTTGTTGGCATTATTGAACCGTATCCCTGCTGCCGATAAGGAGGTAAAATCAGGACAATGGCGCCGGGAAGAAAACCGTGGAGAGGAATTGGACGGGAAAACCGCCGGCATAATCGGATACGGAAATATGGGCAAAGCATTTGCCCGCAAACTCGCCGGCTTCGACCTCGATGTGATATGTTACGACATCAAAGACGGTGTAGGTGATGACCATGCCCGGCAAGTAACGTTAGAAGAATTTTTCGAATCCGCCGATATCGTCAGCCTGCATGTACCCATCACGCCGGATACTTTTCACATGGTGAACGCTGCCTTTATCCGGTCTTTTCATAAGAAGTTTTACCTTATCAATACTGCCAGGGGCGAAGTGGTACATACCGGGGATTTGGTCGATGCACTGAAATCCGGAGCGGTCAAAGGAGCAGCGTTGGATGTGTTGGAATACGAAAAAAAATCCTTCGAAAACTTTTTCGACCGCCCTGAAATGCCGGAGGATTTCGATTATCTGGTGCATTCTTCCAGGGTCATACTCACACCGCATATAGCCGGATGGACAGTGGAATCAAAAGAAAGAATAGCTGCCGTCCTTCTGAAAAAGATTCAGGAATACTACCTCATGAGGTAAACTGTCTTTCCCCGTCTTTGAGGAGGTTTGGTTACTTATCATTAGTTTTGCAAAAGCGCCGGTACGGCATCATTACATCGTAACATTGGAACAAAAGCATACATATTACGCCCGGGGCAAACTACTTCTGACTTCCGAATATGCCGTGTTGAACGGTGTTACCGCATTAGCCGTACCTGCCAAATACGGACAACGAATGCAGGTTGTGCCTCTCGAAGAACCTGTGATACAATGGATAAGCCGTGATAAAAACGGAAAAATATGGTGGGAAGGGCGCTTTGATTTTCACTCGTCATTGATAGAAACCACCGGTATGCGGACGGGTGAGCGGATACGACAACTGTTGTCAGCCGTCATCCGGCAGAAAGGCAAGCCTTTCGAACGGGGAGTCCGGATAGAGACTTTTTTGGAGTTTCCTCCCGCTTGGGGCTTGGGGTCCTCGTCCACTCTGGTGGCGCTTACGGCTATGTGGTCGGGAACAGACCCTTTCGAATTGCTGAAAATGACATTTGGAGGCAGCGGCTACGACGTAGCCGCTGCCTCCATGGACACCCCTTTCCTGTACAGGTTGGAACAAGGTGTCCCCGTGGTGACGCCCGTGGCTTTCTATCCGGATTATCACCGTCATTTGTTCTTTGTGCACTTGAACCGTAAGCAGAACAGCAGGGATGAAATAGACCGCTACCGGATGAGGCATTTGCCGGATCATACGGCGGAAAATCTCGAAAAACTGACTATGGAAATTTTATTGGCTGATGACTTGGCGTATTTTCAGGAATTGATATCGGAACATGAACAAATGATAGCCGGATTGTTAGACCGTCCAACGGTTCAAAGCCGGTTGTTCGGTGACTATCCGGGAAGTATCAAAAGCCTGGGTGCATGGGGGGGAGACTTCATATTGGCTGCCGGCGACAGGGATACGCCGGAATATTTCCGTAGGAGAGGATATCCCACTGTATTGACATTCGACGAAATGGTATTTCATGCTATCATCTGATATGAAAGACATACTGGCATTGACCCCGGAAGATTGGAAAATGTATTTTTCCCGCCTCGGACACCCTGCATTCAGGGCAAAACAAGTATATGAATGGTTGTGGAAGAAAGGGGTACGGGACACCGGGGCAATGACCAATTTGCCGGAAGGCATAAGAAAACAATTACAAAAAGATTTCAGGATATATGCCTTGCAGGAATACACCGTCCAAGAGAGTGCCGACGGTACCGTCAAATACGCTTTTCGCTTGTACGACGGTCATCTGGTAGAGAGTGTATTGATACCGTCGGACAAACGGATTACCGCTTGTATTTCGAGCCAGGTAGGCTGTGCGATGGGGTGTGCATTTTGTGCCACGGCGACACTCCGTGAGCGGCGAAATCTCTCGGCGGGTGAGATTTTCGACCAAGTACTGCACCTTCGCCGCCAAGCCACCGCCCGGTACGGACGGGAATTGACCAATATCGTATATATGGGAATGGGAGAACCGTTGCTCAACTACAAAGAAGTAATGCGCGCCACGGGTCTCATCACTTCACCGGATGGTCTCGGTATGTCGCCGAAACGTTTGACTTTGTCCACTGCCGGGCTGCCGAAAATGATACGGAAAATGGCTGACGACGGTGTGAAATTCAACTTGGCGGTATCCCTGCATTCCGCCGTCGAGGAAGTCCGTAACCGGATGATGCCTGTGAACCGGAATACCGGTTTGGATGCCCTGATGAAGTCTTTGAAATATTGGCACGGAAAGACGGGAAACCGCATTACTTTCGAATATATCGTTTGGGAAGGAATTAACGACAAGCAGGAAGATATCGATGCCTTGGTGGCATATTGTAAGAAAGTTCCCGCCAAGGTCAATTTGATACCCTACAATCCGGTGAGCGATTATGATTGGAAAGGGGCGGGTGAAGAAGTGCTGGACGCCTATGAACAAGCATTGCGGGCTAACGGAATCGTCGTATTGCGGAGAAAGAGCCGTGGGAAAGACATCGATGCCGCTTGCGGTCAATTGGCGAATAAAAGTGTGAAATCGGAATGATGCGGCTCTGTCATTTCGATACGGAGCGGTAGCGGAGTGAGAAATCTTTTGTAGTTGTGAGTGATTAGTTTTTAGTTGATAGTTGGGGAACGCTGTCATTTCGACCGGAGGGAGAAATCTTTTTCTAACCACCAAGAACACGTTGTAGAGACCGCCCAAATTGGGCGTCTCTACAACGTCGTTCGTCCGGAATGACAAGCTCTTTTGCCGCAATGGCAACAATGTTTTCTGCCCTAATGATTTCCGGCAGACTTTTATGTATTCGGTAATCTATCAGTGGGATTTTGTTTTATCATCACCGGCATGACCAGCATCATGATTTCTTCATTTTCATCCGTATGGTCGAGAGGGGTGAGAATACCTGCGCGGTTGGGCACCGACATTTCGATGAGGATTTCTTCCGAATCGAGATTGTTCAACATTTCGATGAGGAATTTGGAGTTAAAGCCGATTTGCATATCATCCCCGTCGTAGTTGCAGGAGATGGTCTCATCGGCACGGTTCGAAAAATCGATATCTTCGGCGTTGATGTTCAGGGTTTGTCCCGACATTTTCAGCCGTACTTGATGGGTGGTTTTGCTCGAAAACAACGATGCCCTCTTGACGGAAGTAAGGAAGGATTCCCGGTTTACGATGAGCTTATTCGGGTTTTCTTTCGGGATGACGGCTTCGTAGTTGGGGTATTTTGAGTCTATCAACCGGCATGTCAAAGTAGTATGGTCGAAACTGAAACGCGCATTGTTTTCATTGTATTCGATGGTCACTTCCGTGTCGAGGCTGCTCAATACGTTCTTGAGTATTCCCAGTGGTTTGCGTGGGACGATAAATTCCATCACCTGTTCCGATTGGATGTCTTTCCGGGTGTATTTGACCAATTTATGTGCATCGGTAGCTACGAAAATGGTTTTGTCGGACAGGAATTGGAAGAATACTCCGTTCATGGCAGGCCGCAAATCGTCGGCAGCTGCTGCGAACAGGGTATGTCTGATGGCGGATTCCAGTATGGCGCCGTCTATGTGGATGGTAGCGGGAGATTCCAGTGTTGCGGCTCTGGGGAACTCTTCTCCGTCGAAGAAAGCCATGTCGTAATTACCAAAATCGGAAGTGATTTCCAAGGTGTTTCTTTCTTGATTGATAATGAAAGTCAAAGGCTGGTCTGGGAATGTCTTGATAGCTTCCAATAGCAACCGTGCATTCATCGCTATTTCTCCGGTATATTCCGATTGAACCTCTACTG
>CAZQPD010000040.1:0-11237 GCA_964595235.1 uncultured Polaribacter sp. | reverse complement strand
TTCAGAATTTTCAATAGATGACTTGATGTCTTCAGAAGGTGTGTATTTCTTCCTAATTAACCATTTATAATTTTTCATTTCTTCATTTCAATAAGCGAAGTGCACGGGACATTTCCTTTTAATACTCTGCCTCCGTGATTTTCAGCAGATCCGAAATAGCGTTGAAATACGGCAAACCTAAATCTGATAATAATATTATTAATATTATCTTTGCTATGTCAAAGCATTGAAGTGCACGATGAAAAAAAAAGACGAATACCGGATAGTTGAGAAGGAATTGACCCGTTTCCTGCAAGCCAACGGACTCCGCAAGACCCCCGAACGTTATGCCATTCTCAAAGAGATATACTGCCACCACGGACATTTCAACGTCGAGGCGTTGTACGATTCCATGATACGGAAAAAATACAGGGTGAGCAAAGCCACGGTATATAACACCATCGAAATTCTCATCGCTTGCGGGCTGGTACGCCGGCATCATTTCGACGAAAGTCAAGCCTATTATGAAAAATCGTATTTCGATAGCCAACACGACCACTTATTACTCGACGAAGGAGAGGTGATAGAGTTCTGCGACCCCCGGATAGAACTCATAAAAAAAGAATTGGAAAAAACCAACGGGGTGGAAATTTACCGGCATTCCCTCCTGTTCTACGGAAGAAAAAAAAATAATCATTCATGAACAAAGTAGATGTATTACTCGGTCTCCAATGGGGAGACGAAGGAAAGGGAAAAGTAGTGGATTTCCTCGCACCCGGTTATGATGTTATAGCCCGGTTCCAAGGGGGTCCCAATGCCGGTCATACCCTGGTTTTCGAAGGTAATAAGTTCGTATTACACACCATACCGTCCGGCATTTTCCGGAAGGGAATTCATAATTTTATCGGACAAGGCGTCGTACTCGATCCCGTCGTTTTTGCCAAGGAGTTGGCGCTTATATCGAATTCGGTGGAGCGGATTGATAAACGCCTGCATATCGCCAAAGGCGTACACCTGATTCTACCTACCCACCGCCTGCTCGATGCCGCCAGTGAGACCTCCAAAGGCAAAGCCAAAATAGGCTCCACCCTGAAAGGCATCGGACCCGCCTATATGGATAAAACGGGGCGAAACGGCTTTCGCGCCGGCGATTTGCTGACGGCAGATTGGAAAGAAAAGTACGAACAGCTGAAACGCAAGCATTTGCACCTTTTGCAAAACTTCGATGTCAAGATAGATTTCAATATGCCCGAGCTGGAAGAGGAATTTTTCGACGCCGTCGAAGTACTGAAATCCATCCCGTTCGTCAATGGTGTATCGTATATGCAAAACGCTTTGAAAGAAGGCAAACGGATTCTCGCCGAAGGTGCACAAGGCACCTTGCTGGATATCAATTCGGGAACTTATCCCTTTGTCACTTCCTCCACGACGACAGCGGCAGGAGCTTGTATAGGGCTCGGCATTGCCCCGTCGCAAATCGGCGAAGTCACCGGTATTACCAAAGCCTATACCACACGGGTAGGTTCGGGACCTTTTCCTACCGAATTGTTCGATGACACCGCTGCCTATCTGGCGGAAAAAGGAAACGAATACGGAGCCACCACCGGACGTCCGAGACGCTGCGGATGGCTGGATATGACCGCCCTGCGGTATGCCGTAAAAATTAACGGTGTATCCAAACTCTGCCTGATGAAAGCCGATGTAATGAGCGGACTACCGGAAATCAAAGCCGCTACCGCCTATGAAATAGACGGACAAATCACCGAAGATATGCCCTTCGACCTGAATATCAAAAACCTCAAACCCGTCTATACTTCATTCGAACCGTGGAATGAGGATCTAAGCCGTATCCGTAAATTCGAAGATTTCCCACCTTCATTCGTCCGGTATATCCAATTTATCGAACAAAATACAGGCGTGCGCGTCTCGCTGGTTTCCACCGGACCGGACAGGGAACAAACCGTATTTTCCGGATCATAACGGAACAATATCCTGCATATCAAACCAAATCCTTGTTTCAAGTAATAGACTTTCAGCATATTACATACACACCACACCTGTTGTGTCCGCCGGGCTTGTGTATCATAAATTTTGTTACTTTTGTTTTTTAAGATTTCTTTAACATATTTGATAATTGTCAATAAATAAATACGACCGTATCATTACCTTTGAAAAATGAAATAATTCACGCATCATGGAAAGAGAAAAGCGCAAAAAAGAAGTAGAACAGCTATTCACCGACCCGGAGCCTTGGGAAGCCTGGGAAGGGAAGTTCGTCGTCGTTTCCATCATTACGGGTATTGTCAGTATGATCATACTGGGGATACTCATCAATTGGTTAATACTATGACGAAATGAAAGATTTGCAAATCGATTTCACTTTGGCATTTGACGGTTTGCAATGGGTGTGCAAGCACGAAGGCTGGGAAGTGACTGCCGGTAAGTTGGACGAACTGGATGATAAGCTGGTATCCCGTATCGGTGAGCAGTTCGGTACAGGCAGGTATCATATTGATATGCATTTCGATATGCGGGATATTCCCCGGTGGTTGCACCAATATATGCCACATTATTTTAACAGGAAACTGGTAATAGAAATACAATAAGCATCATGGAAAAAACAAATAAAAAATGGACAGCCGGCATGTTGAGTACCGAAGATTGGTGGTCTGCATGGTTGGGTTTGTTGTTCTTTGCTTTGGGATTATTGAGTATTTGGGGCTTGGATGCGGTAGGTTGGATAGCCAAGCCAAAGACCTGGGAGTTTTCCCATCTGGTTCAAGATTTCTCGTGGAGCAAACTCATCAAGACTTCCTCGAAGCAATATCACGACATGCACCCTCTTGTATCATTGATACTCACATATTTCATCATAGGAGGACTGATGACTGCCGGAGCGTATTTCCAAAAACTCGACATTAAGAAGTTCATCAAGGGGTTTACCGCTATTTTTTTCCTTACCTGGTTTGCATGGATTGCCGGTCATGAAGCACACCTTTCGGCTATGGATGCCGTGGTCAAGGGGCACAATTATTACCGCGAATTCGATTTGAATTGGGGTATTCAGCTCGGTGGCGGGGCGTCTTATATGCTCGCCTTACTTATCGGCTTGCTCATCGGCAATGTGTTCAAGGGATTTGCCGCCAGGATACGGGAGGCGGCGAAGCCCGAATGGTTCATAAAGACCGGTATCGTGTTGTTGGGAATCAAGTTGGGGCTTATGACGATGAAAGCCGCCGGTTTTACTTATGAATTGACCTTGGCGGGAGCGGCGGCGGCATTTGTCGCATATCTCCTGTTCTGGCCTATTGTGTATTATATCGGCAGGAAGTTTTTCAAGCTGAACCGGGCATCGGCGGCAGTATTGTCGTCGGGGATTTCCATCTGCGGTGTTTCGGCTTCGATAGCCACGGCGGGAGCCATCAAGGCAAAACCCGTCATTCCCATTGCCGTTTCCACCCTTATTCTGGTGTTCGCTATGTTCGAGATGGTCATCCTGCCCCCGGTTTATACCAACTTGTTCCCCAAAGAACCCATTGTAAACGGTGCTGCCATGGGAATGACCGTCAAGACCGACGGAGCGGATGCAGCCGCCGGCGCCATTCTCGATGAACTCATGGTATCCAAACATTTGAAACACACCGGCGAACACTGGGAAGAAGGTTGGATACTCAACGCATCCATTCTGACGAAAGTATGGATCGATATTTTCATCGGAATTTGGTCTTTTTTCCTCGCGGTCATCTGGCTGCGCAATGTAGAAAAGAAGAAAAAAGAAATGAAAGAAAAAATCCCCTTGAAGGAAATCTGGTTCCGCCTTCCGAAATTCGTATTGGCGTATATGCTCGTATGGATTATTTATATCGTATTGATGTATGTAGCACCCGATATAGCGGCTTCCGCCAAACCGGGAGGACATATCGTTCAGGGGGCATACCGTAAGTTGATGTTTATGCTCACTTTCCTCAGCATTGGGGTCATCACCGATTTCAGTAAGCTCAAAGGCATGGGACGGCTTACCCTGCTCTACGCCATAGCCCTGTTCGGTATCATTGCACCCATCGCATATATCGTCGCATACATTTTCCATCACGGTATGTTGCCGCCTATGGCGAAATAATACGGAAGTTCAGGGAATATTCACCTGATTTTTCCATGTTTTGTTTTACCCTTCCGGGAAATGCCCTCCCGGGCAAGCAACTATTTACACTTTTTACAGTCTAAAATAGTAATAAGGGTCTGTTGAGAATTCCGGAAGTGTCTCCCGGTTTTTTATAATGGAAGCATTTTTCCCTTTCCTGACATAAACCTCGAAAGAGCCGGATTGCCGGATGTGGCAAACGGATAGTGGTTTGACAGGGAAATAACACGGAAAAATACGTTCAGTCGAATCTGCCCTCTGTGATTTTCAGCAGACCCTAACAAACTAACCGATATTTTATATTTTTGTCAGATTATTTTTACCAATGGAATACACAGCCGAACATATCGCCCGGATTACCGGAGGAAAGGTAGAAGGAAATGCAAAGGTGAAAGTGAGCCGTTTGAGCAAAATCGAAGACAGTGAACCGGGCAGCCTTAGCTTCCTGTCCAACAGCAAATACAATAACTACTTGTATGCCACCCGGGCGTCCGTCGTATTGGTCGATGAAGATTTTGTCCCCAGCAAGCCCTTCCGCACCACCTTGATACGGGTGCCGGATGCCTACAAAGCCTTTACGAAACTCTTGACACTGTTCAACGGCAAAGAAAAGCGGAAGAACGGGGTAATAGACCCGTCGGCGGTCATTTCGTCCGGAGCTGTTCTCGACCGCGGGGTTTCGGTTGGGGCGTATTCCGTAGTGGAAAGCGGTGTGCGGATAGGAAGCGATACATGTATCCATCCGCATGTGGTCATAGAGCAAGACGTAAGCATCGGTACAGGTTGTATTCTCTATCCAGGAGTACGGATATACCGGGGTTGCCGGATAGGTAACGGAGTCATCATTCATGCCAATGCCATCATAGGTTCCGACGGGTTCGGATTTGCCCCTTCCGAAGACGGCACTTATGAAAAAATACCTCAAACCGGCAATGTGGTCATAGGAGATAAAGCGGAAATCGGTGCAGGTACGGTCATAGACCGTGCGACATTGGGGAGCACCCTCATAGGGGAAGGGGTCAAACTCGACAATTTGATCCAAATCGCCCACAATGTGGAAATAGGCGCCCATACCGTCATCGCCGCCCAAACGGGAATCGCCGGCTCTACCAAGATAGGCACCCACTGTGTCATCGGAGGACAAGCCGGTATCGCCGGACATTTGAAAATAGGAAACAGGGTAAAAATCCAAGCCCAATCCGGAATCGGCAAGAACCTGCCCGACGACGCTGTGGTACAGGGAACCCCGGCATTCTCCTATACCGACTGGAACCGCTCGTATGTGCTGTTCAAAAAACTACCGCAAATCATTTCACGCCTGGAAAATGCAATAAAAAAACAATAATACACCCATGGCAAAACAACGTACACTACAACGCGAAATCACACTAAAAGGGGTAGGCATCCATACCGGAAAAGAAGTGACCATGACACTCAAACCCGCCCCTGTCAATACGGGATTGATATTTGTACGTACCGACTTGGAAGGCAGCCCTGTGATAGAAGCCAAAGCCACCTATGTGACCAATACCGACCGGGGCACCAACCTCGAAAAGAAGGGCGTATTCATCCGCACCGGCGAGCACGTCTTGGCGGCTGCCGTAGGTATGGATATCGACAACCTGATCATCGAACTCGATGCCGAAGAACCTCCTATCATGGACGGCTCCGCAGCCGCTTTCGTTGAAGCTATCGAAGATGCCGGCATAGTGGAACAAGACGCCGAACGCGAGGAATACATAGTGAGGGAAAACATCACTTACAAAGACCCCGATACGGGTAGTGAAATCGTCATCATGCCGGCTGATGAATTTCAAGTTACTACATTGGTGGACTTCGGAACCAAAATTTTAGGCACACAAAACGCCACCCTCGAACACCTGTCCCGTTTCAAAGACGAAATCAGCAAAGCGCGGACATTCAGTTTCCTGCACGAGCTCGAAGCTCTGCTCGACCAAGGACTTATCAAAGGCGGGGATATCAACAACGCCATAGTATATGTCGATGACGAAATATCACCCGAGGTGTTGGAGAAACTCAAAAAAGCTTTCAACCGTTCCGATATTTCCGTAAAACCCAACGGGATATTGGACAACCTCGACCTGTATTGGTCCAACGAAGCCGCACGCCACAAACTCCTCGACCTGATAGGGGATTTGGCGCTCATCGGTGTCCGTATCAGGGGCAAGGTCATCGCTACCAAGCCGGGACATAAGGTCAATACGACTTTTGCCAAGAAAATGGCAAAACTCATACAAATAGAAAAACGCAACCGCGTCCCCCAAATAGACCTGAACAAACCCCCGCTGATGGACATCCACCAGATTATGGACGTATTGCCCCACCGCCCGCCCTTTCTGCTGATCGATAAAATCATCGAATTGTCCGACAAGCACGTCATCGGTATCAAAAACGTAACGATGAACGAACCGTACTTCATCGGACATTTTCCCGGGGCACCCGTTATGCCCGGTGTCTTACAGGTAGAAGCTATGGCACAATGCGGCGGTGTATTGGTGCTGAACACCGTCCCCGACCCCGAGAACTACCTCACTTACTTCATGAAAATGGACAACGTGAAGTTCAAACAAAAAGTACTCCCCGGTGACACCCTGATATTCAAAGCGGAACTCCTGGAACCCATCCGCCGGGGAATAGCCCGTATGCAAGCCTATGGCTATGCTAACGGCAAACTGGTAGTCGAAGCCGAGCTCATGGCTCAAATTGTGAAAGTAAAAAACTGAAAAACCCATGAACCAACCCTTTTCCTACATACATCCGGAGGCCAAACTCGCCAAAAACGTGGTGGTGGAGCCCTTTACCAATATAGAGCGGAATGTCGTCATCGGCGAAGGTACTTGGATAGGCTCGAACGTAACCATCATGGAAGGCGCCCGGATAGGAAAAAATTGCCGGATATTCCCCGGAGCCGTCATTTCCGCCATTCCACAAGACCTGAAATTCGAAGGCGAAGATTCGTTAGCCATTATAGGAGACAACGTCACTATCCGGGAGTTCGTCAGTATCAACCGGGGTACCAAAGCCACCGGGGAAACACGTATCGGTAACCATTGTTTGATTATGGCTACGGCACATGTGGCACACGACTGCGTCATCGGAGACCGTGCCATCATCGTGAACGGAGTGGCTCTCGCCGGGCACGTCACCGTAGGTGAATACGCTATCATCGGTGGGCTGGCAGCCGTACACCAGTTCGTGCATATCGGAGCCCATACCATGATATCGGGAGGTGCGCTCGTACGCAAAGACGTCCCCCCCTATACCAAAGCCGCCAAAGAACCCATCGCATTCGCCGGTATCAATTCCATCGGGTTGAGACGCCGTGGTTTTACCTCTGAAAAAATCAGGGAAATCCAGAACATCTACCGCATCATTTACCAGAAAAACTACAACATCTCACAAGCCCTGGCTATCGTGGAAGCCGAAATGGAAGCCACTCCCGAACGGGACCATATCATCCAATTTATCAAGGATTCCAAACGCGGCGTGATGAAAGGTTATAACAGAAACAGAATAAATAATACATAAAAAACGGACATTATTATGGCAAAAACATCCGACATCAGAAAAGGACTGTGTATCAAGTACAACAACGATACATTCAAAATCATAGAATTTCTCCACGTAAAACCCGGCAAGGGACCCGCATTCGTGCGTACCAAGCTGAAAAGCCTGACCACAGGCAGGGTATTGGATAATACGTTTCCGGCAGGTAGCCGTATAGACGAAGTGCGGGTGGAAGCGCGAAAATACCAGTACCTGTACAACGACGGTGATACCTACCACTTCATGAACACCGACGATTATACCCAAATCAGCTTGCAGAAATCCGCACTCGACGCTCCCGAATTGATGAAAGAAGGTGAAGTGCTCACCATCCTGTTCCGCGCCGAAGATGAACAGCCCCTGTCGGTGGAAATGCCGGCGGCAGTCGTACTTCAAGTTACCCATACCGAACCCGGAGTGAAGGGGAACACGGCTACCAACGCCACCAAACCCGCCACCGTAGAGACAGGTGCCACCGTGAACGTACCTTTGTTCATCAACGAAGGGGATTTTATCAAAATCAATACCCTGGACGGCAAGTACATGGAACGGGTCAAAAAATAAACGCCCCTGTCCGGAAGGCGGTACGGAGGGACGGCATTTCCCGGAAGGGGATATTATTCCACCCCGTCCGGACATGGGAGTTCGATTAATACGTTAATAATGTTTCATAAAGAAGGCTACAAAATCATCCTTGCCACCCTGCTGGTCATGAGCGCCGGTATAGTGGCTGCCGGCGAGTATATAGAATCCCTGTATTGGCAGAAATCCGTTCAGGTGGTGCTGTTGCTGGCGGCACTGCTCGTACTTCAATTCTTTCGCAACCCCAAACGTCATACCGTACCCGACGACCGGCATATCATCTCCCCTGTGGATGGAAAAGTGGTAGCTGTGGAGGAGGTAGAAGAAACGGAATATTTTCAAGGTAAACGCAAGCAAATATCCGTATTCATGACGCCTTTGAACGTTCATGTAACGCGTTATCCCACAGGTGGAAAGGTGCTATATTCGAAATACCACAAAGGGGACTATCTCGTGGCATCGCACCCCAAAGCATCGCTATTGAACGAACGGACGACCATCGTCGTGGAGAACCCCGTAGCCGGGAAAATCCTCTACCGCCAGGTGGCGGGATTCGTCGCCCGCCGGATAGTCAACTATGCCCGCCCCGGCGAAGAAGCGGTACAAGGAGCGGATGCGGGATTTATCAAATTCGGCTCCCGGGTGGATGTACTGGTTCCGGTGGATTTCGATATCCGGGTGACCCCCGGCGATAAGGTACGGGGAGGAGAAACCATCCTTGCCAAAGTTCCCGGTAGCTCATGAAATATATACTGAATTTTACTTACGGAATCGACAGGGAAATCCTGCCGGAGTGGTTGGAGTGGATGCAACGGCACCACTTGCCCGCTGTGATGGATACGGGGTTTTTTACCCGCGCTTTACTCATCCGTATTCCGCATATAAAAGATAATGATCCTGCTTATGCCGTACAGTTCGAATGCCCCGGTAGCGATAGCTTGAAAGCATATTACCGCGAACATGCCCCCGTATTGCAAAGCGCTGTCTCGAACCGGTTTCCCGGCAAGGTAGCTGTGTTCGGAACGGAATTGGAGGTAATCGCGGAGCTGAATGCGGGAGAAGGGGTTAAGTAGGGTCTGCTGAAAATCATAAAAGAACAGTGCGTTAGGAGAAAATGCCCGGTGGTACAGTCACAGCACCGACAAAATATATATTTCAAATAGGTAATAATCCTGGTATCATTTGCGTTCTTTTATCAAAATGATTATGTAAATCATTCTTTTATAGGCGTTTAATGGTTTTTTTCTCAAACGCATAAATACAATGGTTTCAGCTCATTGCAAGTAAGAATACGAATCATTTTTTCTGTTGCGGAAATTTAGTATATTAGCACGGTCAATCAAAAACTCGTTGTATTATGGCAATTTTTAACATGTTACCTTTGGTAAGCTGGGGAAATGCTTATTTGCAAGCCGGAATTATGTTTTTTATCTTTTTGGTTTTGATTATAGCGCTGATAGTCTTTATGCGAAGCGGTAAAAAACATTGATAAACACCCCGGGTCAAAAAATTTTTTTATATTTATCCCATCCCTGCCGTAGTGGTGGGTGGATATTTATTCTAATAAAATGAAAAAAATTACCATAAGTTTTTTGTTGCTGGTATTGGTTTTTTTTCCTTCGAAAGCACAGGATACAGGAATATCGGCAGAGGTTTTTTATCCCATTCAAATGCCCCGGGAGTACCAAGGTGATTTGACTGGTATTCTGGGAATTGCTTTTCAATTTCAATTCACTGACAACGACTTTGCCAACTTCGGAGCGGAATACCGTTATGAAATGATTCAAGGGGTGTATCAAACCCAATATACCGATCCGACGTACAAAACCTACTCGTTCAGCAATCTGGGTTTGTTCGGTAAATTGACGTTGAACCGGGATGAGACGTTTAAGTTATACACCGGGTTGGGTATGGATATTTTCGATTGGGGCAATACCGGTGGAAAACGGAAATTTCTCGGATATTATGCATCCGGAGGGGTTTATTTTGATATATTGGATCAATGGTATTTGTTTACGAATTACCAGTATTCAAGAGCTACCAAAAAAGACAACAGCGGGAATTATACCTACCGGGAGTATTTGAATACTTTGCGTTTTGGTTTTGGTTTCAATTTTTGATACTTTATGATTGTCAGGACGGTCCGGGGGAAAACCCCACGCTGGGGAAAAGAGTGTTTTATAGCTGAAAATGCCGTATTGACCGGTGATGTGGTATTGGGAGACGGGTGTAGCGTGTGGTACGGCGCGGTATTGCGCGGTGATGTTCATTATATACACATTGGAGACAGGGTAAATATTCAGGATGGTGTCGTTATCCACGCTACTTACCGCAAATTCCCGACCCGTATTGGTAACGATGTTTCTATTGCCCATAATGCCACGGTACACGGATGTACCATTCACGATAAGGTATTGATTGGGATGAATGCAGTGATATTGGATGGAGCCGTAATTGAGACCGGCAGTATTATTGCAGCCGGATCGGTGGTTACCAAAGGAACCCGTGTGGAGAGCGGCAGTGTATATGCAGGTATTCCTGCCAAGAAAATAAAGGATTTACCAACAGAATTGCTCGAAGGGGAAATAATACGGATTGCCGGGTCTTATAAGATGTATGCATCTTGGTATCAACAGGGAGAACCCGGATAACCTCTTGCCTGCTGTCTATCACGGGAGTAACACTACCTGATATAATATTGGTTAATGAGCCAGCCTGCCGCGCGGGCGGAAAAACTTTACCAACTATAAAAGATTTCTCACATTTGTTCGAAATGACAGCGCTCCCCAACTATCAACTAAAAACTATCAACTCATAACTATAAAAGATTTCTCACTCCGCTACCGCTCCGTATCGAAATGACAGAGCCGTGTCATTCCGAACGAGCGAGGCACGAGCGAGGAGGAATCTTTCCTAATATTGTAAAGATTTCTCCCTCCGGTCGAAATGACATGCCCCAACTATCAAC
>CAZQPD010000039.1:0-8413 GCA_964595235.1 uncultured Polaribacter sp. | reverse complement strand
CAACCGAATTGTAATTCTGCTTCTAATTCATATCTTCTGAAAAACTCTCAAATACGTTAAAGAGAGTGTCTTATGGAAAATTCTTGATGAAAAAACACAAGAAAAATCAAGGTTTTTTTCAATTCAAAGTATTCATTTTGCCCGCGCGGCAAGCCGGCTCATGCTGAAATACCCACCGGACATTTTTCTTAACGCTCTGACCTTGGGATTTTCAGCAGACTTTAAATAAAAAAAAAACGCATAAGCGGTTTTTCAATTTTCGTCGGGATGACAGGATTTGAACCTGCGACCCCTTGCACCCCATGCAAGTGCGCTACCGGACTGCGCCACATCCCGTTCCGGATTTCCGGGCTGCAAATGTACATTATTTTTTTTATATACGGAACCGCTTTTCACGGATTTCACCCAAGCAAACCGGTAAAAAACCGGAAACAGAAAAAAGAGCACGTGTTAGGTATTTTGTTGAAAGTCAATAAAATACCTAACACACTCCTCTTTGAACAAATTCATTCAATATTAGATTCGAATCCCGCAACTAATGTGTATTACTTTATTTTTTCGGGTGGACGATCTTCAATTCATCGACAATATGCTTGGCTCCACCCACTTTGTCGATAACGAACAACACATAGCGGGCATCCACCATAATGCTCCGGCAAACTTCTTCATTGTAATATATATCCTCCATCGTACCTTCCCATACTCCGTCGAATGCAAGGCCTATCAGATTGCCGTGCGCATCGAGTACAGGACTGCCTGAATTTCCTCCCGTAATGTGATTCGTAGCAAGATAGCAAACGGGCATGGTATCACCTTCACCGTAGGGTCCGTAATCTTTCTTCCGGTATAAATCGATAAGCTTGGCCGGGACATCGAACTCATAATCACCGGGTTTGTATTTTTCCATCACTCCTTTCAGGTGGGTAAAGGGCTGATAATACACGGCATCCCGCGGATAGTAACCTTTTACTTTTCCGTATGCCACACGCAAACTGGCATTGGCATCGGGGAACATTTTCTTTTCGGGAAATACTTCGAGTTGTGCCTTCATATATTTTCGCAACAGGGGCTGAATTTCCGCATCCAGTTTCGACAGAGGGCGGTTAACTTTTTCGTCCATCAATTTCTGTTGGGCAGTCAATATCCTGAAAAGCCTGTCTTTTTTCAACTCTTTTTGCATTTTGCCGAAATCCCCTTCCAAAAGGGCAAACAGCCTTTCCGGGTCGGCTAATACGGAATTTTTATACAACCTTTGTCCTATATTTCCGGCTTTCATACTGTTCAATTCCGCCTGCAATTCCGGGGTCAGGTATTCCCTTCCCATGTTCTTATCCAGGAAATGTATCAAGGCATCGAATACTTTGGCATCCAATTCCAAATCCAAATCTTCATACCTGTTTTTCAGATACCTGATATAACCGGTTTTGTAGCGGTCGTACATCTCCTGTCCGTTGTTCTCATAAATTTTTGCCAACCGGTCGATAAGCATCACCGTCATGGGTAAGTCGGCATTGCGGTACAATTCGGAATTATATAGCTGAAGCCGCTTGTAATCTTCCGATTGGGCATATAGTTCTTTTAACCTGGGCAAAATATTTCCATAAGCTTTTTCCCATTTCTTGTTCACCCGGATTCTCTTGGTAAATTCCGCTTCGTACTTCTCTTTCTCTCCCACGGCATTGAAGCGTTTTAAGCCTTTGCTTTCCCCGAGGGCAAATTTCCAATAGTTGGCTATCTGGGCGAATTTCGAAGCGTATTTGAGCCGTGTCGCTTCGTCTTTCCGCATTTCTTTGTCCAAAACCGCCAATGCCACATCGCGGATTTGATAACGGGCAGGGTCGGTTATATCCTGAATGATACGCACAGCATAAGAAGGCAAGTACTCATCAGTCGTATAGGGGAAACCCATCACCAAGGTAAAATCGCCTTCTTCCACTCCATCGAGGGAAACGGGCAAGTAATATTTGGGTTTATACGGCTTATTGCCGGGACTGTAATCCGCAGGCAAATTATCGGGTCCGGCATATACCCGGAACACGGAAAAGTCCCCGGTATGACGGGGCCACATCCAATTGTCCGTATCGGCTCCGAACTTACCTATACTCTCGGGCGGTGTTCCGACAAAACGGATATCCCGGTATATGGTCTCAATGATCAAATAATATTCATTTCCTTTGTAAAATGCTTTTACTTCAGCCGTTTGATAGGGTTCTTTCGGCGCATTGGCTATCACACTGTTGATATTTTTTTGCACCAAAGATTGACGCCGGGATTCATCCATATCGTCCGTTACACCTTCGAGTACCCGGGCGGTCACATCGGTAAAACTGTCGATAAATGTCATGGTCAAACCCTCAATGGGAATTTCGTCCTCATAAGACTTCGCCCAAAAACCATCACGCAAATAGTTGTGTTCGACCGTCGAAACCGACTGTATGGATTCATACCCGCAATGGTGATTGGTGAATACCAAGCCGTTCGGCGATACGATTTCAGACGTACAACCCCTTCCGAAAATAGCAATGGCATCCTTTACACTCGGGTGCTGGGTGCTGTATAGTTGGTCTATGCTGATTTGTAAGCCCATCGCCTTCATATCGGCTTCGTTTTGAGCCAATTTGTTCGGCATCCACATACCTTGTGAAAAGACAGGCAGCAGGGGAGTCAAAAAGATAAATAAAATTATTAAACGTTTCATAATCAAATATTTAAATTTACAATTCTTGAAGTTCTACGAGTTTTTTATAATTGCCGTTGGCAGCTATCAGGGATTCATGCGTCCCTTGTTCGATGATTTTACCGTCCTTCATCACCACGATCATGTCGGCGTTCTTGACAGTAGAAAGCCGGTGGGCTATCACCAATGACGTACTGTTGCGCATCATGTATTCGAGGGCTTCCTGCACCAGGTGTTCCGATTCGGTATCCAGAGCGGAAGTGGCTTCATCGAGTATCATGATGGGGGGATTTTTCAATACGGCACGGGCTATGGAAATACGTTGTTTTTGTCCTCCGGACAATTTGTTTCCCGCATCGCCGATATCCGTATCATAACCCTTGGGTAATTTCATGATAAAATCATGGGCATTGGCGATTTTTGCAGCGCGAATAACGTCTTGTCCGGTAGCGGTGGTATTGCCGAACAGAATGTTGTTGCGTACGGTATCGTGGAATAATATCGCCTCTTGGGTCACCAAGCCCATCAGTGAGCGAAGGGACTTTTTGGTCAAATCCCTGATATCATGCCCGTCTATGGTAATCCGCCCTTGCTGTACGTCATAGAAGCGGGTGAGCAGCGCTGCCAAAGTGGATTTTCCGCTTCCCGACTGCCCTACGAGTGCCACGGTTTTGCCTTTTTCGATTGTCAAGTTGAAATCCTTGAGCACCCATTGTTCTTCGTATTTGAAAGAAATATTATCGAAAACTATCTCCTTATCGAAACCCTCGATTTCCACGGCATTTTCCTTATCCTCCAACGGATTGGGAGTATCCATCACTTCGAAAACCCGTTCTGCCGAAGCCTTGGCACGCTTGAGCGCATACGAAGCACGCGATATGGCTTTTGCCGGGGTCAGAATGTTGTAGGCTAACGCCAAATAACCGATAAACACACTCGGGGACAACGCCTCTTCGATAAACACCAAACGCCCACCGTACCATAACAACAGGGCTATCACCACGATACCGAGCACTTCGCTCAACGGAGAAGCGAGGTTCTGCCTGTGCAACAGACGGTTGGAAATCCGGTAATACCGTTGGGTCGAATCCCTGAACTTACGGATAAAAAAGGCTTCCGCATTGAATCCCTTTATTACCTTCAATCCGCTCAATGTCTCCCCTATCACGGACATCAGGGTACTCATTTCGCGTTGAGCGGTATCCGAATCACGCTTGAGGCGTTTCCCTATACGGGAAATCAACAATCCCGAAACGGGAATACACAACAATACGAACAAGGATAATTTGACACTCAACATAAACATTGCCACCAAAGTAAATATTATGGTCATCGGATCCCTGACGATGAGTTCCAAAATGGTGAGCATGGAATATTGTACCTCGGTTACATCCGAAGTAAGGCGGGTCATCATATCGCCGCGCTGTCTTTCGGAATAGTAGGAAACGGGTAAATTTACCGCTTTGACATACAGGTCGTTGCGAAGGTCGCGCAATACCCCATTTCGCAGAAATGCGATAAAATATTTGGCGAGATAACCGAACAGGTTTTTCAGCAGGAACACCGCAATGATAAGCGCCACCATATACATCAACGCCGAAATTTTTCCGCTTTCTTCCACTACCGCCGTAATGTGGTAATTGAGGGAATCCGATATCCACTGTTTTAATTCTCCCATACCATTCCATACGGGACGTTCATGTACGGGTTCCGTCTGACCGAACAACACTTCTATCATCGGGATGAGCGACAGATACGACAACACACTGAACAAGGCGTACAGCACATTGCTCACCACATTGGCAAAGGCATACCACTTATACGGGAAAGTGTATCTGAATAATTTTTTATAATAACTCATCCGCCGTTATTGCAGGTTTAGTTCAGTAACGATTCTTTTTATCTTTTCGTCTAGCAGGTGTTCCGTTTCGCTTCCGTCCGGTTGTCCGCCAGGTTCGGTATGGACACTGATATAGAATTTTATTTTCGGTTCGGTACCACTCGGGCGTGCAGCCACTTTGGTACCATCGGCGGTGTGGAAAACCAGCACATTGGAGCGCGGGGTATGCAGTGGGAAGGTTTCGCCTTCCGGCAAATGGGTTCCCGTTCCGGTCAAATAATCTTCTACCACCGTCACCGGAGACCCGTCGATGGCTACCGGTGGGTGGGCACGCCATTGTTCCATCATCCGGTGAATTTCGGCGGCACCTTCCAAGCCTTTTTTGACCATGGCGACCAAATGCTCCTTATAGTGTCCGTACTTCCGGTACAGAGCTGTGAGTTCGCGGTAAAAGCTACTGCCACGCGACAATGCGGTAGCGGCAATTTCACAAGCCAACAATGCAGAAGTTACCGCATCTTTGTCCCGGACAAAATCACCTACCATAAAGCCGAAACTCTCCTCTCCGCCTCCTATGAACTCCTGCTTGCCTTCGGCTTCCCTAATCATTTTGGCTATCCATTTGAACCCCGTCAATCCCGTTTTTACCTCTACGCCGTAATCCGCCGCAATGCGTTTTACCATTTCGGTGGAAACGATAGTGGAACCGATGAACTGCCTGCCGTCCAGCCTGCCTTGTTCCTTGTATTTTTCCAATAGGAAAGCATCGAGCATACACATGCTCTGGTTCCCATTCAGCAGACGTATTTTCCCTTCGTCATCCCGTACCCCGATGGCGATACGGTCGGAATCGGGGTCAGTACCGAGGACTATATCCGCTTGCACCTTGTCCGCCAGTTCCAAAGCCATCCGCATAGCTTCGGGTTCCTCGGGATTCGGTGATTCCACGGTCGGAAAATCCCCGTCGGGCACAGCTTGTTCTTCTACGATATGTACCTGTGAATATCCGGCACGGCGCAATACTTCCGGGATGAGCTTGATAGACGTACCGTGTATGGAAGTAAAGACTATTTTCAGTTCTTCCCTGCCGAGTGTTCCGGCAAATGACCCATAACGCAACGAAGCCTCCCAAAATGCCTCATCTATTTCTTTACCAATGTATGCCAACAGGGATTCGTCCGGTTGGAAACGTATCTCCGGAAAATCCACCTTATTAATCTCATCGACGATTTCCGCATCTTCGGGCGGTACGATTTGCCCACCGTCTTTGCCATAGACTTTGTAACCGTTGTATTCGGGAGGATTGTGCGATGCCGTCAATACGATTCCCGCATGACATGACAAGTGCCTGACGGCAAATGAGAGTTCGGGAGTAGGCCGCATTCCGTCGAACAGGAATACACGGATACCGTTTGCTGTCAATACACCGGCTACGATCTTGGCAAAAGTGTCCGAATCATGCCGGCAATCATAACCTATCGCCACGCGTACCACCTGCCCGGGATAGGTTTTGTTCAGATAATTCGCAAGCCCCTGGGTGGCGCGACCGTAAGTAAAGCGGTTCATACGGTTCAATCCGGCTCCCATGATACCACGCATGCCACCGGTACCGAAACTCATGGTCTTGTAGAACCTGTCTATGAGTTCACGGCGGTCGTCAGTATCGATAAGCCGTTGAATTTCACGGCGGGTAGCCGTGTCGAAAGGGGGCTGCGTCCAAAGCCGCGCTTGCCGCAATATTTCATCGTAATTTATCTCCATATCCGTTATATTGTTTCCGAAATCTGATATGTTTCCATTTGCGGGTTATTCCTGATTATTATCTCACCCAGAAATCCCGCCAGAAAGAACAATGAGCCTATTATCATAGTGGTCAATGACAAATAGAACCAGGGATTGTCGGTAATGAGCCTGGCAGGGGTATGAAAATAATACACATGTAGCAGTTTGTTGACCCCAATTCCCGCCGCCGCAAAAAAACCGATGGTGAACATCAGCGTACCGATAAGCCCGAAAAAATGCATGGGACGTTTGCCGAATTTATTGATGAACCACAGGGTTACCAGATCGAGGAAACCATTGATAAAACGGTCCATGCCGAATTTGGTCACACCGTACTTACGCGCTTGATGACGAACGGGTTTCTCGGTTATTTTGTCGAATCCGGCATGCTTCGCCAATACGGGAATATACCGGTGCATCTCACCGTGAACATTGATATTCTTCACCACCTTGGCATTATAGGCTTTCAGCCCGCAATTGAAATCGTGCAAAGGTAAACCGGAAGCCTTCCGCGCCGCCCAGTTGAATAGTTTCGACGGGATATTTTTTTTTATTTTCGAATCGTATCTCTTTTTCTTCCAACCGGATACCAAGTCATAACCCTCCTTGTCTATCATACGGTACAGCCCGGGAATTTCATCGGGACTATCCTGCAAATCGGCATCCATGGTAATGACCACCCTGCCACGTGCCGCCGAAAACCCGGCATGCAAGGCTTGGGATTTTCCGAAATTTCTCAAAAACCGTATTCCACGAACCCGGTTGTCACCGGAACGGATTTTCTTTATCACCTCCCAAGATCCGTCGGTACTGCCGTCATCAATAAAGATTATCTCATAATCATAACCCTCACGGGCCAACACCCCGGAAATCCAATCGTAAAGTTCTGGTAAAGACTCCGCTTCGTTCAACAACGGAATGATGACTGACAAGTCTTTCATGGATTAAATTTCTTTTTTCTGCATCACAAGACCGGCTATCAACGATATGATCAAACCGAAAATGAGCGTGCCCGCAATAGTAGCCGCAAATAAGAAAAACGGATTCATAAACTTACGCGCCATATCCAGTGCCATTTCCAAAGTCTGCTCGTCCATATCCGGATTCTTTTCCAACATAAGTTGCTCCTGTACTTCAAGGGATTTTTCTATAAAACCGGGCTCGATATAATAGATGAGTACATATAAAAATATAGCCCCGATGACCGCTGCAATCAGGGATATACCCAGCCCCGTTTTTATGGCTTCGTTCACACGCAAATAACCGTCATTAAGCGCCTTATAATCGTTTATCGCCCAAACGATAAAACCGACGAAAAGAGCAAAACCCAACAAACCCACCCACCAGGGACGTACGTACAGGTCCCCGAAAGCGTAATTGAGCAATTCGACGATTACCTTACTAATACCGAGCAACAAACCGTATTTGACAATGAGATTTTTGGTATTCATAACTATGTAGTGGTTTGATTAATCGTACAAAGTTACATTATTTTTCGGATGTCGGTTTTTTTTCCGGAACGGGGTTGTGCAAATGGTATTTGCGGGCAAAGGGAAATTTTTATAGAAAAAAAAATTTTTTCATTATTGCAATATTAAAAAAAACATCGTCCGAAACAATTCTATGACAAAATTCAAAAATAAATACCGGATAGAAACAACCCGGTTAACAAATTGGGATTACGGTTGGAACGGTGCATATTTTGTAACCATCTGCACGAAAAACCGTATCCATTTTTTCGGGGAAATAATAAATGGGAAAATGAAATTGTCCGGAATAGGGAAATTGGCGGAAAAATATTGGTATGAAATACCGGAACATTTCCCGTTTGTCAAATTAGGTTCATTTGTCGTAATGCCGAACCATGTCCACGGCATTATTATCATCGATAAAACCGGGGTGGACGATGCGGATGGTATGGGGAACGCGGACGGCGCGGGGAACGCGGATGGCATGGGGGATGCGGATGGCGCGGGGGATGCGGATGGCACGGGGGATACGGATGGTATGGGGGATGCGGACGGTATGGGGAACGCGGACGGCGCGGGGAACGCGGAAGGCGCGGGGGCTGCGGCTGGCGCGGGGGCAGCGGATGGCGCGCGGGCTGCGGATGG
>CAZQPD010000038.1:0-10277 GCA_964595235.1 uncultured Polaribacter sp. | reverse complement strand
TAATCTTGATAATGCTTTCTTCTCCGGGAGTCATAACCTCCGGTATTTCCACTTCCAAAGCGGGGGCTTTCTCGAACACCACCTCGTCTTGTTCGATATCATTGTTACAAGCTGATATCAGCAAGAGCAACCAGACAACGGTATAAAAACCTCTGTGTTTCATCCTATTCCTCGATTTGGCAACGGCGAGCAATAGATAGATGAAATATTCGCTTGGGGTTGCGTCTCATAACTCTTGACAGGCAGGTTTTCCCCTTCCGGGAAATGCAGACGAATGCTACCGGTATGACCGGAGGTACTGCGCGATAGCTCCGGGTTCGAGCGCGGGTGAAACGGCATCACGGCTCTGTACGGTCAACGCGGCACATGCCAATCCCGTAGCCGCCGACTCTTCCGGACCCGCACCCCGTATCTCGGCATACGTTATTCCTGCTACAAAAGAATCCCCGGCGCCTGTGGTATTTACCACCTGTACGGGCACGGGAGGCAAACTGCCTCTCTGCGATGCATTTCCGAACACCACTCCTTGTTTCCCGCAAGTGATATAGACAGTGGTAACTCCCGTTTCTAAAAAATAACCTGTTAATTCACTTGCTTCCGCATCAGGTTTTCCGGCGAGAATGCGCGCTTCCAACAAGTTGGTTTTCAATATGTGCAAATGCGGTAATAATTTTTTTGCCCGCAATGCCTTATCCCCGGATACCGTATCCAACACGAACCGGGCATGAGGCAAAGACGAAATGAGCCGTTCCAATACATTTTCCGGCAGGTTCGTCTCTATCACCACCCACCCTGCTCCGCTACAATGACGGATAGCAGAACGGACAAAAGCATCCGGCGGCGAATCATAGATATCCATGGCGGCAATACCTGCGGCAAGGTCGTTTTCCTCGTTCATCACAGCGAGAAAAGCGGCGTTGTTCCGGCCGGATACCTCGATGCTGCCGAGGGTGTCTATTCCTTTCTTATTACAATCGTCCAGCAAAAATTTGCCGAAAAGGTCATCGCCGAACAAGCTGACCAACCTCACTGGCACTTGTAGCCGGTTGAGGTTTTCCGCTATATTCCTTCCCACACCTCCCGGATACAAGGTCAGATAACCCCTGTTGGAATCATCGAGCGTCAACCTGTCATAAGCATAACCCGTGATATCGATATTCGATGCGCCTATCACACAGACCTCCGGAGTGGACATAGTCAAAA
The DNA here is from genome assembly GCA_964595235.1 of uncultured Polaribacter sp. Taxonomy (GTDB): domain Bacteria; phylum Bacteroidota; class Bacteroidia; order Flavobacteriales; family Flavobacteriaceae; genus CAZQPD01. The sequence continues at coordinate 9,074 of CAZQPD010000038.1, read as the reverse complement.
TTTTTGATAAATTTACACCAATTTATCGATATGGACACGCCACGACTTTTTACACGTATTTTCCCCGGCTCGAAAGCCCTGATTGGGATGATTCACGTACAGGCGCTACCGGGAACTCCGGGGAACACGCTGGCTCCCGGGCAAATCATAACGGCTGCGGCAAAGGAAGCGGAGATATACGCCTCCTGCGGGGTAGAAGGGATTATCATCGAGAACATGCACGATGTCCCCTATCTGAAAGAAAAAGCCGGCGAGGAAATAACGGCGATGATGAGTGTGATAGGCAGGGAAGTGAAAAAAATATTTCCCGGACCCGTAGGGATACAAATATTGTCGGGGGCAAACCGTGCCGCCATGGCTGCGGCATTAGCCGGCGGATTGGATTTCATCCGGGCGGAAGCATTTGTCTTCGGACATATCGCCGACGAAGGCTTTATGAATGCACAAGCCGGGGAGTTGTTGCGTTACCGCAAATATATCGGCGCGGAACATGTGGCGGTATTCACCGATATCAAGAAAAAACACGCTTCACATCATATTACCGCCGACATTTCGCTTCGCGAAATGTCGGAAGCAGCACATTTTTTTGGCTCCGACGGAATTATCATCACAGGAACACACACCGGAAAACCCGTAGAACCCGGCGACTTGAAGGAATTGAAAACTTGCCGCCTACCCGTATTGATAGGCTCGGGAATCCATGACGGCAACCTGGAACAGTATTTCGACGAAGCCGATGCTTTCATAGTGGGATCGTACTTTAAGAAAAACGGCATTTGGCAAAACAGCCCGGACCCCGGACGGATCAAACACCTGGTACGGACCCGCAACATATTAAAACAAAAAAAACCGGAGGATAAGACCTCCGGCTGATAATTTTCAATGAGATTACTTCTTGAAAAGCCTGGCGAACAAACTTTTCTTCTTTTTCTTTGCTTTCCTCGATGTGTCGGACATATCGAAATAATCTTTTACTTCACTTTTCTTAATGGTCAATAAATTATAAACGTATTCGTTATAATCCAAACCTCTTTCTTCGAGGAATCCGTTCAGATATTTCTCTGCTACTCCAACCCCTTGTGCACGCTCGATGGAACGGAGGGTCTTATACAACTTCTCTATCTGATACACCGCAAAATCAGGAGCTGCTTTACGCTGTGCATAATAAGCGATAATTTCCCCATTGTCATCATAACGGATATCAAAATTGGTGATCACCCAATAATAATTCCCGTTTTTCGTGCGGTTCTTGATAAGAGCATGTATGTTCTCACCTTTCTTAAGCTTACTCCATAAAAGTTTGAATATAACTTTCGGCATATCCGGATGACGGATGATGCTATGAGGTTGACCCATCAATTCGAACTCTTCATACCCACTGATTTCAATAAAGTAATCATTCGCATACTCGATAATCCCTTTGGGGTCTGTCTTGGAGATAATCGTTCGTCTCGGATCCAATACTATTTCTCTTTCTACGGAATTTGTTTGTTGTGAAGGAGTAAAATTTCCGGACATGTTAGTGAATTTTGGTTTGTCTTTGTTCGAATTTGAAAGAGCATAGGAGGAAGAGAGAGCAAGTTTTTTTTTGGTGATGTGTCATATTTTTTGGGTTTAATAATTTAAAAAATCAAAAAACAATATTTTTACCAAAAGAAAAATTCCTTAATGAAATTCCAGCTTGCAAATTTAATAAAAAATTTTAATTCGTTAACAAAATTTTTAGACTTTCCCCGCCACATGTTCTAATAAAAAATTTAGTTTATTGGTTATCAGACTCTTAATATTGTCGCTTCGAATCACCCACAATATATGATTATAATATTTCAGTCTTACTTCCATCAAGAACAATCAATAGCAAACAGGAGAAAACCCGAATGAAAATATCTTCATTGAGAATGAAATAAATGCAAGACTTTTTGTATAAAACCTTAATTTTCATTGCATTTCCCCATCAATATATTTGTGTAATGCATTATTTTTCAAATGTTTGATGGTTTTTCAGCAGGCCCCAATATTATTTCCCTGTGCTATCAGCACCCGGTCTTTCGACGGTAAAAAGCCGTTCGGCGACCTTGTTCCCCGACAAATACACCTGCAAGCGGTATATACCCGGGCGCCTTTTTTGAGGTGACAAACTGACAGCAGATTTTATTCTCAACTTGCCTCCGGAAGCAAGGCGGGATACTTCTTTTTTATAGAACACTTTGCCTCCGGGCGATACCCATTCTATAAGTACACGGGCATTCTCCTTCCCGGTAGTCTCCAACTGTGACAGGTCGATAAGCGCCCTGACTTTGTTTTTGCCCCCCAAACGAAATACGTTAGTATCCGCCGGTTTGTTCTTTTCCGGATACAAGGTGATATGGGCTCGCACTTTGTGTACCGGCAGCGGAGGCAATAATTCGAAGGGCTTCTCTCCTACCGGTTCATTGAACGCCCATACTTGTACCTTATAGATTCCGGCTTTGCGTTTGCCGGGAGCTATGGAAATGCTACCGGTGATAAAGCGGGAACGGGAAGTGGGTGGAAAAGAAAACTTTTTGGTATAAAACACCTTGCCGTCCGGATCTACCCAGCGCATCAGCACCTGCCACGGGATACTGTCCAAATGCTTCGGAACATTCCATTTTGCGCAAGCATATACCTTATTTTTTTCTCCCAAACGAAACACCTCTCCTACTCCTTCCGTCGTGCCTTGTTTTTTTCGGTATTTTCTGCATAAGGTAATACGTGTTTTCAACAGCGACAGGTCGTAAGGCGGGAGCAGCGAGAACCGGCGCCTGTCGAGCAGGCTATCGAACAGGGATACTTCACAAGTATAAATACCGGGTGCAAACCTGCCGGACGCGAGGGAAATACGGGATTGTAAAATGCTATCCACCGAATGACCTTCGAAACGCTTCCGGGAGACCACCTTGCCCGCACTGTCTCTCCACTCCATTTTATACCATAATTCCCGAATGCTGTCGCGAAATACCGGGGCACGGTAACGCGCTACGAGATACGTACGGTTCATCCGGACGACCGTATTTCCCGCCGGCTTTTCGCCGTCGAAATGCGACTTTACCGTCAATTCGAGATTGTTCTCCCGCGTTATTTCCGGAAAATCAAAGGGCGGCAACACCTCAAAATGCCTGCTCGCCAACAATTCCCTGAAATAATATACATTCAGGGTGTAGCGTCCGGGTTTTCGCCGCCCGGGGTCGGCGGAAATAGCACTTACCAGCTCATGTTCTCCCGGATTCAATGTTTCCGGCTTGGTAAAAAAAGCTTTCCCGTCAGGTCCTACCCATTGAAAATGAAATAAATGCACACTACCTTCCGGAAGGTTACCGGTCAACCGGTAACGGGCGTGGATCTTATGCCCTTTTACCGGAGTAAAACGGGTCGATATTCCCGGAATGCTTCCGGTTATTCCGGTATTCCTTCTATACAAAGATAAGTCGCCTTCCGGATAGCCATATTTATCGCAAGAACCCATCCAAAAGGACAGAAGCAATATCACCGGAACAAGGAAAGAGCGTTTATTCATTGAAAATCATATTAAACTAATGATATAATTATTGCTCTTGCGCTTGATCCGGTAAAACCAGATGCTCAACGGCAACATAACCGCCAGCATCAGCAACAATCCGGCGAGAGCCGTCCCCACTCCTCCTTGCCGGTACCACCAGCCTGTCCTCTTGACGACAATTCCCAGAATAGCGATATGCACGCCGTAAAAAAACAGAGGAACCCTGCCGGGAATAGACAAAATATTCATCAGCCGGGGAATTTTCCTACTGAGAACCGAAAATATCCCCACTCCCCAGACGACCAATCCGAAAAACCATAAATTCATATACAGGCTGGGGGGATACTTTTGGTCGATATAAAAGGAAAGGCTCCCGATACCGGCATGTGGAAAAATATTGCCGTAAGCTATCCTGCTGATGCGGATAAGTGCAGCGACGAACAAAGCAGCCGAACCGGTAAGCATACTATAACGAAACCTTTCGCGGGGCGATTTCCAGTATTCCAGCCATCCGGTAGCCATCACCGAACCCAACAGTGCCAGGGCAAACCAGGGCAATACGGGATATTTATTGAAACTACCCGCTTCGACAAATATCTGCATCAAAATACGTTGCCACACGGATGAATGGTCGTAATCCACCCGTAACAAAAGAGGATGGATAAGCAGAATGGCGGTGCCAGCCGCAAGACGTATTATCCAACTTTTGTCCACCAAAACCGTGAGGAACAATACGGAAATACCGATGGTGGAAATGATCCCCAAATGTCCGGGACGGAAATATTGGAATCCGCTCCATGACGAGTTGACCCATGTGACCTGTACCAAAATGAGAAACAACGCCCGTTGAATCAAATGCCATTTGGCTTGCCTCCGGGAAATGCCTTTGCGGATCCTTCGCCGGTATGACCACCATACCATTGCCCCCGCCATCATAAGAAATCCGGGCGCACAGAGATAACCGGCATACCGTAATAAAAACTGTGCATAATCCGGAAACAACGGGTCGAGCGGGTCGAGTGTATTCCAGATAGAGTTCAGATAATACGAACTGTGCCCGAGCAACATCAATACACCGACAAAACCCCTAAATTGATCAATAAAGTCAAAACGTGTATAACCGGAAGCCATATCTCAACCTTTGAAACAATAACAATTACAAAGATAAAAACCCGAAACAAAAGGCACAAAGAATAATACTTTGTATTTTAGGATATTGTTATATATTTGCATTTCAAAATTGAACTAAAATAAAGTACTAACCTAAATTAATAGTATCATGACAAAAGCTCAACTTGTTGCCAAAATCTCGGAAAAAACCGGATTGGACCGTAGCGAAGTACTAGCTACCGTAGAAACTTTTATGAAAGAAATAAAAAACTCTCTCGAAGGTGGCGAGAATGTTTACCTGCGTGGTTTCGGAAGTTTTATCGTCAAAAAACGCGCTGCTAAAACCGGCCGTAACATTTCCAAAAACACCACTATCAAAATACCTGCACACAACATTCCTGCTTTCAAGCCGGCAAAAGTGTTTGTGAACGCTGTTAAGACCAAAGTGAAAGTTAAATAATCATCCATTTATTAATCCGTAAATATTATTTTTATGCCAAGCGGAAAAAAGAAAAAAAGGAAAAAGATAGCGACGCATAAGCGCAAAAAGAGAAGCAGGTTAAACCGGCATAAGAAAAAGAAATAATCATTTTTTTCCATTTCCCCGGCTATTTGCCTGCGGCAAATAGCCGGCAATATGTTCCTTGACATACCCGGAACATCTTGTTCAAGCAAGATAACAACCGGGCTAATAATTTTTTATCACATCATTCGTTTGTGATACGTTAACACTATTAATCAATATGAAAGCATTTTGCAACCGCCCTGAAAACACCCCAGGGAGCATTGTATTATGTGTACAAAACACCATATATGTAAAATGAAATCAGAATTAATTATCAAATCAAATGACAATCATATTGATTTTGCAATACTTAGAGATGGTAAACTCACAGAATTATACAGAGAAGATTCCGATAAAAAAATTTCGGTAGGAGATATATTCCTTGCCAAAACTGGAAAAGTCCTTCCCGGACTTAATGCCGCTTTCGTCAATGTAGGTGCCGAAAAAGACGGTTTCCTGCACTATCACGACTTGGGTCCCCAGTTTTTGACGACGAGAAAATATTTGAAACACCTCAGGAGTGCAAAAAAAATCGACTACTTATTAAAAAATTTTACCTTCGAACCCGATATTGATAAGAACGGAAGCATTTCCAACCTGATTAAGAACGGAAATATTATTCCCGTTCAAATCGTCAAAGAGTCGATATCATCCAAAGGTCCCCGCCTGAGTGCCGAACTGTCTCTCGCCGGAAGATACATGGTGCTGTTGCCGTTTTCCGACAGGGTATCAGTGTCGCAAAAAATCAAAAGCAAAGAAGAAAGACAACGCCTGATACGGCTGGTCAGAAGCATTAAGCCGAAAGGCTTCGGAATCATCCTGCGTACTGTGGCACAGGGGAAAAAAGTCGCAGAAATCAATCGCGACATGGAACGCCTGCTGGAACGCTGGAAAAAACTTTCGGAAACCCTGTCCAAGACGAGAGTCGGTAAAAATCCCGTCAAAGTATTCAGTGAACTTTCCCGCTCCTTATCTATCCTGCGGGATGTGCTCAACGATACATTTGTCGGCATCCATGTAGATAACAAATCCCTGTACGAGGAAGTAAAAGAATTCGTCAGCGACATAGCCCCCGGTCAAACATCTATCGTAAAATTGTACAAGGGAGATATCCCTATTTTCCAAAAATTCGGTGTGGACCGGCAGATAAAAACTTCGTTCGGAAAAACCGTCTCCATGCCGTCGGGCGCCTATTTGGTCATTGAACATACCGAAGCCCTGCACGTCATCGACGTCAACAGTGGCAACCGGTCCAACAAAGCCAAAACACAACAAGAAACCGCTCTGGAAGTAAATCTGATGGCGGCCACCGAAATAGCCCGCCAATTACAACTCAGAGATATGGGGGGCATCATCGTTATCGACTTTATCGATATGCGCTCGGCTGATAACCGCAAGAAACTCTATGAACATTTCAAAGAAGAAATGAGCAAGAGCCGCACCAAGCACAAAGTACTCCCGCTGAGCCGGTTCGGACTCATGCAAGTGACACGGCAAAGGGTGCGGGAAGAAACCGAAATAAAAACCACCGAAGCCAACCCCAACAAAAACGGCGAAGTGGAAGCGCCTATCCTGTTAATAGACGAAATCCAAAGGGAACTCGAAAAACATTTGTCAAAAAACATCTACAAAGACATCTTTATTCACGTACATCCCTTTGTAGCCGCCTATCTGACCAAAGGCGGATTCTTTAAGTCTATTCTTTGGAAATGGAGACGCACCTACAAGAAGCGCATTAAAATCATCGAAAGGGATTATTTCCAGTATCTGAAATACCATTTCGAACTGCGAAAAAAATAATTGCAAAATTAATATGACACAGGTCGGGATAATATTTGAAAAAATATTATTCCGACCTTTTTTTTTACGAAATTTGCAGGGAAGTATTACCGGCATGAAACTGCTACAACACATAGACAACCCGGCGGATTTAAAAAAATTAGACCCCGCCTCCTTGCCCGCTCTCGCCCGGGAAATCAGGGAATACATCATCGACGTCGTATCCGAAAAGAAAGGACATCTCGGCGCCGGATTGGGCGTGGTGGAACTCTCCATCGCCCTGCATTATGTCTATGACACCCCCGGAGATATCTTAATATGGGACGTCGGACACCAGGCATATCCGCACAAAATTCTCACCGGCAGGCGCGAAGCCTTCCGGAAAAACCGCCAAAAAGACGGTCCCTCCGGATTTCCCAGACGCAGCGAAAGCCCCTATGACGCATTCGGCACCGGTCATTCATCCACGTCTATCTCCGCACTGTTAGGGATGGCTGTCGCTTCGAGCCTGGAAAAATCCCACCGCAAACACATAGCCGTCATCGGTGATGCCAGCATCGCCGCCGGTATGGCTTTCGAAGCACTGAACCACGCCGGCGATACCCATGCCGACTTGCTCATCATCCTCAATGACAACCAAATGGGAATCGACCCGCACGTAGGCGCACTGAAAAATTACCTCACCCGTATCAAACAAAACGCCCAACGCGAAAAACCCAACCTGTTCGAAAATCTCAATTTCCGTTATACCGGTCCTATTGACGGTCATGACCTGCCCTTGCTTATCGATACCCTCCGGGAAATGAAATCCATCCCGGGTCCCAAATTGCTTCATATCATCACCACCAAAGGCAAAGGTCTGCCCGCCGCCGAACGCGACCAAACCACCTACCACGCCCCGGAACCTTTCGATAAAAAAACAGGGCTTATCATCCGCGGTGACGATAAGAAAAAACCACCGAAATACCAGGATGTGTTCGGACTGACATTGGTCGAACTCGCCCGCCAAAACGACAAAATAATAGGTATTACCCCGGCTATGCCGACCGGCACCTCACTAAAATACATGCTGGAAGCATTTCCCGGAAGGGCATTCGACGTCGGTATCGCCGAACAACACGCACTTACTTTTGCCGCAGGCTTATCCACCCGTGGCTTTATCCCCTATGTGGCCATATACTCCACCTTCTTACAAAGGGCTTATGACCAGCTCATTCACGACATTGCCGTACAAGACCTGCCCGTTGTCCTGTGTATAGACAGAGCCGGACTGGTAGGAAGGGACGGCGCTACCCACCACGGTGTTTTCGATATGGCTTTCTTACGCATTGTCCCGAATATGATCATCGCCGTTCCGAGGGATGAAATCCAATTGAGGCACCTGCTCTATACGGCGCAATATACCCGGCACCCATTCGCCATACGCTACCCGAGAGGAAGGGGGATTCATACCCATTGGAAAGTTCCGGTGAAAAAAATCGAAACAGGAACGGGAGAACGGCTGAAAGATGGTGAAAAAGTGGCATGGGTCGGCGCAGGACCCCTCGCATACCGGATAAAACACCTGTTGGACAAACACCCCGGATATCCGGCGGCTCTCTACGATTTGCGTTTTGTCAAACCTCTCGACGAAAAACTCCTGCACGAGGTTTTCAACCGGTTCGATACTATCATCTCCTTCGAAGACGGTGTCATCCACGGCGGTTTGAACGAATTGATAGGGCGGTTTGCATTGGAACACGGATACCACACACGGCTGTTCCACATTGGTGTACCGGACTCGTTTATCCAACACGGTAGCGTGGAGGAACTATACCGCGATGCGGAAATGGACGATGACAGCCTGCTGAAAATATTGAAAAAAGCCTTCGAAAACCCGTAAATCCATACGCCATGACAAATCCGGGCACATATCTATACCTCTCCGGCGAAGTATCACATGCATTGCGGGACAGCATCCCCGTCGTCGCTTTGGAATCGACCATTATTTCCCACGGAATGCCGTATCCGCAAAATTTGGAAACGGCGCTTTCGGTAGAACAAACCGTGAGAGACAACGGTGCCGTTCCGGCGACTATTGCCCTTATGGACGGAAAAATCGTA
>CAZQPD010000037.1:0-9922 GCA_964595235.1 uncultured Polaribacter sp. | reverse complement strand
TTTGCGCAATTGTTTGGGTTTTTTGCCGAACATTTCGTAGATAAAATCTACGGGGTGAAAGACCAAGTCGAAAGGTTTGTCATAGGTTCTCGATTTAGGTTTTCCCGTTTCGAAAGTTTGAGGAAGTCCGTTCAGGTGTACGTGATTGTTAGTAAGTCCGGGTGCGTTTTTGGTATCGACCGAGAGCACACCTGTGAGTTTGACATCCAGATCTACTTGTTCCAGTTCGGTGAATTTTTCATACAGTACGATAATTTGAATATCGTCGTAATTAGTCTTGTCTTTGATAATGATTTTCTTTGAGTTGTATCCGAGAAAACTGACCAGCAGGGTATCTTTTTCCGAAACGGGGATAAGGAAGTTTCCTTGTTCGTCGCTGATGCTTCCGGTTACGGTATTCAGGTTGATGATATGAGCGCCGGCGAGGGGGGTGTATTTGCTCCCTTCGGTGACTTTGCCTTTAAACTCCCAAGCCGGGGGGATGCTGTCGCGTGAGGTTTGCTGTTGGGCATTGGCGAATATGCCTGTGAATAAAAAAAGTAGTATCAGGATGTTTTTCATGAGTGGTAAACTGACAAGCGGCGAGGTATGGGAGGCGGCAGGGGGTTAGCCTCCGCGGTAATCAGCGAGGAATTTTTCCAATCCGATACCGGTAAGCGGATGTTTGAACAAGCCTTCGATAGCGGAAAGTGGTGCGGTGATGACATCGGCGCCGGTACGGGCACATTCCACAATATGCATGGTATGCCGGATAGAGGCTGCCAAAATTTGGGTTTTGAATTGGTAATTGTCGTATATCTCCCTTATTTCACGGATGAGGTTCAGCCCGCCGGATGAGATATCGTCCAGCCTGCCGATGAAAGGCGATACGTAGGTAGCTCCGGCTTTGGCGGCGAGGAGGGCTTGTCCGGCGGAGAATACCAGGGTACAGTTGGTCTTGATATTTTTCGAAGTGAGTTCGACAATGGCTTTGATACCGTCGGGTGTCATGGGTATTTTGACCACGATGAGCGGGTCGATTTTGGCGAGTTCCATGCCTTCTTTGACCATGTTCTCATAACCGGTAGTGATGACTTCCGCGCTGACGTGACCGCCGGCTATCCTACATATTTTCCGGTAATGTTCACGCACTTTCGCATCACCGGTGATGCCCGCTTTCGCCATGAGTGAGGGATTGGTAGTGACCCCGTCTAGGATGCCGAGAGCTGCGGCTTGTTTGATTTCGTCGATATCGGCTGTGTCGATAAAAAATTTCATAATCGATTTTGTTTAACCGGGGTAAAATTATGAAAAAGTTTGATACGGAAAAAGGGTGTAGAATCAAATAATAAAAAGCGTTACTGGAATAAAATGAAAAATATGGGGATGGTAGTACAAGTTTTTCTCCTATACCGAAAACCAAACAAAACGAAAGATTTCTCATTCCAAACGAATGACACAAGGAGCGCGCTGTCATTCCGGACGAGCAACGTAAGGAGCGAGGCGTGTCCCGAAGCATTTTGGGAAGGAATTTTTCCCTAAAAAAAAAGATTTCTCACATCCGTTCGAAATGACAGTGCCCCCCAACTATCAACTAAAAACTAAACACTATCAACTACAAAAGATTTCTCACTCCGCTACCGCTTCGTATCGAAATGACAGTGCCCCCCAACTATCAACTATCAACTATCAACTAAAAACTAATAACTATCAACTGATAACTATTAACTCCTATTATTCACTAATCCTATCCATCAGTTGTGCCAGGGATTGGGTAGCGGGAATTTTCTGTAAGGCTATTTTCAGGAATACGGCGATAGGTATGGCGAGGATAAGCCCCGCAATGCCGAATATAAATCCCCAAATGGCAATGCTTATCAACACCGTTATGGTATTGATCTTAAAGTTTTTTCCCATCAATATCGGCTCCAAGATGCCTCCGATAATCACTTGGATGCCCGTAATGATAATGGCAAATGCGAGAAAAGTCCCCATCGAATCTATTTCCACGAATCCGAACAACGCCAATACCGTCGTGATAAAGATGGAACCGATGAGTTGGACGAAATTCAGCAGAAACGCCGTCAATCCCCAGAACAGGGCAAATTTGACGTCGAAAAACATAGCGGTGAGTCCGAAACCGATACCGGTGATCAGGCTGGTGACGAATTTCACTTTGATGAACCCATTGAGCGAACCTTTTATTTCGCGAAATACTTGAAGGCTCTTTTCGTCGTGGTTGGTAACGCGGTTCAGAAAATCCTCGAACAGATGTGCTCCCGTGAGGAACAAAGCGAGGAAAAACAAGGTCATGAACACCCCGCTGATGAACTTACTTACGCGGCTTATCGCCTTCTCCGTATCGATGGTAGTGAGTTCTTTGAAATCTATTACCGTTCCGGAGTTCTTATTTTCCATCCCCAATTCCTCTTTTATCCGCAGTAGAAACGGGTTGATTTTCTGCTCCGCCTTGTACAGGATTTCGTCTTTGGTCTGCATGAGTTCCACACTGGTCTTTTTCAGTACCATGGCATTACCCCAAAGGAATAAAGCCGAGGCGGAAGTAATGAGTATGATCCCGCCCCATTTGGGGATCTTGTTCCGCTCGAACCAATCGAGAACGGGCAACAGCAACAAGGCGAAAAACAAAGCGAGGAAAAAGGGGATAAAGATAAACGAGAACAACCGCAGTACGAACATTACCACTACCGTTGCGATGATAATAAGGGATACTTTGATGCTGTGTATGTCGTTGCGAAGGCTTCTCATGGTCTTTCTGTTACAACTCGATAAACAGGTCTTCCGGTTCTTTTCTCACTTTGGCATCTTTGGCGTGAGCGTCAGCGGGATGCCGGTATCCGACAGGTACCACCAATACGGGATACAGCCCTTTTTCTTCTAGTCCCAATATACCGGAGTATTTTTCCGGTTCGAAGCCCTCTATCGGGCAGGAGTCTATTTTCTTTTCCGCACAGGCTATCAGAAGTTGTGTCATGGCTATATACGATTGGCGGGCAGCCCATTCTGCGGATTTTTCCGCTCCCATTTCCGATATTTTCCCCCACAGTCTTGCCGCTTTCGCATCCAATACGTCATCCGGTGTGCCCCGCTGCTTTTTTATCAATTGCATATAGTCGTCCACCGCCTGCCTGTCGAGACGGATATTGCAGAATACGAATACATGCGAAGCATCAGCCACTTGGCGTTGACCGTATGATGCCTCGACCAATCGTTCCTGCAAGTCCCGGTTGTGTATGACCAATACACGGTAGGGCTGTAAGCCGTAGGAGGACGGCGACAGCCTCACAGCCTCTTTCAGATAAGCGATGTCTTCCCCGTTGACACTGCGGGAAGGGTCGAATATTTTCGTGGCATAACGCCAATTTAGTTGTTGTAATAAATTCATAATTAATCGTTTTTGTCTTTTTCAGGAATATTTTCCAAAATGTGCAACAGGTAGTCCCAAAACTTCTGAACCGAAGCTATGTTTGCCCGTTCGTCGGGAGAATGTGCGCCTTCGATGGTAGGACCGAAGGATATCATATCCATTCCCGGATAATTCTGCCCCAAGATACCACATTCCAATCCTGCATGGCAAGCGACCACATTGGGTTCTTCCCCGAACATATTCTTGTAGAGTCCGGTCATTACCCCGAGTATCGGAGAGTCCGGATTGGGTTGCCAACCCGGGTATGAGCCGGAAAAACGCACCCGGTAGCCGGCTAATTCGAAAGCTGCACGCAGTGTTTCCGCCAGGTCCATTTTGCCCGATTCAATAGCCGAACGTGTCAGGCATTCGATGGTAATCGACCCGTCGTGAACGGATATTTTGGCGATGTTGTTCGAAGTCTCTACCAATCCGGGTATGTCGGGACTCATGCGGTAAACCCCGTTGTATGCGGCATCGACGGCACGGATGAATTTGCGTTGGCATCCTTCGTGCATGGCTTTTTGTGCGCCGTCCGGTATTTCATCGAACGATATCAGCATTCCGGGTTCCATTTTCCTGTATTCGGTACGGATTTCTTCCGCCGTCCGGCGAAATGCCTCCATAAGTGCCTCCTTGTTTTCCCCGTTTACCCATACTACCGCCGTGCTTTCCCGCGGAATGGCATTGCGCAAGCTGCCTCCTGCCAGCGAGACGATTTTGGCACCATGCGCCAAGGTATTGCGGAGCAGGCGGTTCATGAGCTTGTTGGCATTGGCATAGCCCTTGTCGATGTCCATTCCCGAATGTCCGCCGTGCAAGCCTTTGACTTTGATTTGAATGAAATGTCCACCCGTAATATCTTCGAGCATATAGTCACCTTCCGCTGTTATATCGATACCACCGGCACAGCCGATATCTATTTCACGGTCGTCCTCCGTGTCGAGGTTCAGAAGTATTTCGCCTTCGAGATAGCCTGCTTGTAAGCCCTGTGCGCCGGTCATGCCGGTTTCCTCATCGATGGTAAAGAGCGCTTCGATAGCCGGGTGCCGGATATCACCGGAAGCGAGGATACTCATTATTGCGGCTACGCCCAATCCATTGTCAGCGCCGAGCGTGGTGCCTTTCGCCGTTACCCAATCCCCGTCGATGTACATTTCGATTCCCTGGGTGTCGAAGTCGAAATCGGTGTCGTTGTTCTTCTGGTGTACCATGTCGAGGTGGGATTGTAGCACTACGGTTTTCCGGTTTTCCATGCCCGGTGTGGCCGGTTTTTTGATAATGACGTTCCGGACGGGGTCGATGATGGTTTCCAAGCCCAATTTTCGTCCGAATTCCGCCATATATTCTATGATTTTATCCTCTTTTTTAGACCCGCGCGGTATGGCATTGATATCGGCAAAGTGGTTCCAGAGGCTACGGGGTTCGAGTTGGCGAATGGCTTCGTTCATAACGGCTGTGTTTTGGTTCGTTGATACTTCACAAAAGTACGCATTTTTTTCGTGAAATGCCCGGGTGGTTCCCCCTTCCGGGAAATGCGGACAACCCCGCGTGAATGATTTTGTCCTTGTGGGTTGATTTACGGCGGATTGTACCCTGTGGAAAAAATCTTTTATGTAATTTTGCCGGAAACCGGGAGCCGGCTTGGAACCGGATTCCAAAACACACCGCAGCTATATGAAAATCCTTACGTCCGGACAACATCGACAGGCAGATACCCATACCATCGAGAACGGAGTGCCTTCGTTAGACCTGATGGAAACGGCGGCACGTGCCTTTTCACATTTTTTTCTCAACAGGGAACTCCACGAAACCGTACATGTATTCTGTGGCACGGGCAACAATGGTGGCGACGGAATGGCAATCGCCCGCCTGCTGGACCTGTTAGTTATAGATGTCAAAGCCTATATGGTGCATTATTCCAACAATTATTCCGGGGATATGATCGCCAATTACAAGCGTCTGGACGACACGGACGTAGAAGTAAATCAAATCTATTCGAAAGATGATTTCCCCGAAATAGAGGAAGGTGATACCATCGTCGATGCCTTGTTCGGTACCGGTCTGAACCGCCCGGCGGAGGGGATGGTCAAAGAGTTGATAGAATACCTGAACGGTACGGGGAACAACATTTACTCCGTGGACATACCTTCGGGGCTGTTCGCCGACAGATACACACCGGAAGAATATGCCGTGATACGTTCGGAATATACCTTGACGTTTACCTCGCCGAAACTCGCTTTTCTGTTGCCCTTCAGCCAGCGGTATATCGGTCAATTCGCCGTCATGGATATCGGTATCGACAAGGAATATATCGAGAGCTTGGATACACCGTATTATTATATGCTCAATCAAGATGTAGAAAAACTGTACCGCAAACGCCGGCGGTTCGATCATAAAGGAAACTTCGGACATGCGCTAATCATAGCCGGAAGCTCCGGCAAAACGGGTGCTGCGGTATTGGCTACCCGGGGGGCATTGGTAGCCGGTGCGGGCTTGGTGACTGCTTATGTTCCCAAATCATCATACGGTATCCTGCAAACGGCAGTCCCCGAGGCAATGACGGAAGTGGATGCCGACGAAAAAATCATGTATTTCAATTATGAAGTACAGCCGGATGTCATCGGGATAGGTCCCGGATTGGGCACCGCGGGGGAGACCGTCGAGGGTTTTGCGGATTTTCTCAAACGAAACGAAAAACCCCTGGTCATCGATGCGGATGCATTGAACATATTGGCATTGGAGCCTTCGCTGCTCGGGCATTTGCCGGAAGGCTGTATCCTGACCCCGCACGAAGGGGAGTTCAAACGTCTGGCAGGACCGTGGAAAGACGATTTCGACAAATTGGAAAAACTCATGGATTTCTCACGGCGTCACCGTTGTGTCATGGTGCTCAAAGGCGCCTATACCGTTATCGCGTACGAGGGAAATTACTATTTCAACTCCACCGGAAATCCGGCAATGGCTACCGCAGGTATGGGCGATGTGCTGACGGGTATCATCACCGGACTTCGCGCCCAATCCTATTCCCCGCTGCACGCTGCCATCCTCGGAGTGTATTTGCACGGGCTCGCCGGCAACCAATTGTATTGGAAAATGAAAAGGAAAACCCTCCTGGCAGGGGATATCATATCGATGTACCCCGAAGCTGTCCATACCATGCTCACTTTCGATACTACCCCGGAAGTCATGTCTTATCTGGAAATGCCGTTTACCGATGATATCGATTATTTCGACGAAGAATTTTTCGATGACATGTTCGACCCATTAGACGAGGATGACGATTTGCCCGAATGAGGTGTTTGATGTACCGGCTATGAAAGCTCCAAGCGCTTTTCAACAGCTGTTAGCAAATTCCGGTGCCGGTGTTCCGGTCAATCGTTTTTTTTATTACATTTGCCGGGTAAAACATTAAAACGGTATCTATGGATTTTTCACAGTATTCAGGATTCGTACTCTTTATGTTCATCTTTACGGCGGGATTCTGGCTGCTCATATTCCTGCTGTCTTTCGTCGTACCTTATTGGTTGACTTTGGCATGGATAGACCGGATTAAAGAAAACAGGGAAAAGAAACAAGTACGCAAAGGACAGGAAAGAAAAGTAGAGGATGCCGGGGAACCGGATAATATTTTGTAGGGTTTCTTTGCAGGATGTCATAAAATTCTTTTAATATCGCTTTGTCCGGAGGACAAAGCGTTTTTTATTGAAAAAAAACAAGTAAATATGCCGGAAGTGTTTGTTTTCTACAAAAGATAAGTGTATTTTTGCTACCTGAATATAAAATCATAAAAAAATGAGCGTATTAGTCAATAAAGATTCCCGGATTATCGTACAGGGATTTACCGGTAGTGAGGCTACTTTCCACGCCGGGCAAATGATAGAATACGGCACTCCGGTAGTGGGTGGGGTTACACCCGGAAAAGGAGGGATGACCCACCTGGACAGGCCTGTTTTCAACACGGTTTCGGAAGCCGTAGCGAAGGTGGATGCGGATACATCCATTATTTTCGTTCCGCCGGCATTTGCCGCCGATGCCATTATGGAAGCTGCCGGTGCCGGTATTAAAACCATCATTTGTATTACCGAGGGGATTCCGGTCAATGATATGGTGAAAGTCTATGACTATATCCGTGACAAGGATTGCCGTTTGGTAGGTCCGAATTGTCCCGGTGTCATTACTCCCGGTGAGGCGAAAGTAGGCATCATGCCGGGATTTGTGTTCAAAAAAGGAAAGATAGGTATCGTGTCGAAATCCGGAACACTGACCTATGAAGCCGCCGACCAAGTGGTCAAGCAAGGGTTCGGTATCAGTACGGCGATAGGTATAGGCGGTGATCCGATTATCGGAACGACGACCAAAGATGCCGTGGAAATGTTTATGAACGACCCTGAAACCGAAGCTATCGTCATGATAGGGGAAATAGGCGGGAATCTCGAAGCCGAAGCTGCACGGTGGATCAAAGCCGACGGCAACAGGAAACCCGTTATAAGTTTTATCGCCGGACAAACCGCTCCCAAAGGCCGTACCATGGGACATGCCGGTGCTATCGTGGGGGGTAAGGACGATACGGCGCAGGCCAAGATGAAAATCCTGTCGGAAAATGGCATTTACGTAGTAAAATCACCTGCCGAAATAGGTAAAAAAGTAGCCGAAGTACTGGGAAAAAATTAATTTAAAATATTTCGTCATGAATATCCGGACTCTTAAAAAAATCATTAACGAAAAGATATCTTTCCTCATCGAAGATGTGTATGTATGGCAATTGATGAATGATGATAAAATGGAAAAAGGGGAAGAAATCATCGACAAAGCCATCGACCTGTTCGACGAATTGATAGAAAAAGTCAATGCAGGAAAGAAAGCGGAGAACAAGAAAGAGTATTTCCGCGGCATTCACCGGTCATTGGACGAACAACTCGGGAAACTGAAAGCTATGATGGAATAACCATATTGGTTGTGAGTTGATAGTGTTTAGTTGATAGTGGTTAGCGGTTAATGATTAGTGGTTAGTTGGGGCGCGTCATTTCGCTACGGAGCGGGGAGGGAAATCTTTTGTAGTTATTAGTTCTTTCCGGGTAGAGCCGGAGGGGCAATCAGCAGCTCGTTTTATCACAATATTCCCGTAGTATGTTCTCGCGATGGTCGGGGTGTGCGATGGAAGCCAATGCGTGTACCCTTTGTCTGATGGTTTTTCCGTACAAATCGGCTATTCCGTATTCGGTGACTACATAATGTACGTGTGCCCGGGTGGTGACTACACCGGCTCCCGGCTTCAAGAAAGGCACGATACGGCTGATGCCTTTTTTGGTAACCGAAGGCAGGGCGATGATGGCTTTACCCCCTTTGCTCAATGATGCACCTCTGACGAAATCCATCTGTCCGCCTACTCCGCTATACAATTTGGTACCAATGGAGTCGGCGCATACTTGACCGGTCACATCTATTTCAATGGCGGAATTGATAGCCACCATACGTTTGTTCTGCCGGATGATATTGGTATCGTTCACATAATCCGCTTCGCGCAATTCCACGAAAGGGTTGTCATCGACATAATCATATAAGCGTTTGGAACCCATCAGGAAGGTTGCCAAGGCGCGTCCGCGGTCCACTTTCTTGTAATTCCCGTTGATGACATCTTTAAGAATCAAATCGATGACCCCGTCCGAGAACATTTCGGTATGCAAGCCCAGATTTTTGTGGTTGTGCAGACGAGACAATACGGCATTGGGGATGTTTCCGATACCCATCTGCAAGGTGCTTTTGTCCTCGATGAGAGAAGCGACGTAGTCGCCGATTTTCTCCTCGATTTCAGAAGGGGTCCCGGGAATGTGCTCGGGAATAGGTTCATCGACCTCTACGAAACTATCCAATTCGGAAATATGAATCAGTCCTGCACCATGAGTACGGGGCATTTGGGGGTTGATTTGTGCGATGACGTGTTTTGCCGCATCGATAGCCGCCAAGGTGGCTCCGACGGTTACTCCCAGCGAACAATATCCGTGCTTATCGGGAGGGGAAACATGTATAAAGGCGACGTCCAGAGGGATAACGCCGTATTTGAAAAGTAGTGGTAACTCACTCAAAAACACCGGGGTATATGAGCCGTTTCCCGCCTGTATCGTATGCCGGACGTTCTTGCCGATAAAAAAAGAATTGACGTGAAAACTGTCTTTCAAAGCCGGGTCGGCATACGGCGCTTCCCCCTCTATATGCAAGTGGCAGATTTCCACATTTCTCAATTCGGTATGACGTCTGGTCAGGGCGTTGATGAGACTCTGCGGGGCGGCGGCGCCCATTTGGATATATACCCGGTCGCCTGATTTAACCACTTCTACCGCTCTCTCCGGTGATACTGCTCGGTACATGACTTTGTTATTTTACTTTGTAACAAAAGTATTTGTTTTATACGGGTCGTATCATGCGAAATGTCATATTTTTAGCCGGGGAACCGGTCTGCCGTGCTGATGAAAAATTACACCAATATAAAAGATTTCTCACATCCGGTCGAAATGA
>CAZQPD010000036.1:0-12437 GCA_964595235.1 uncultured Polaribacter sp. | reverse complement strand
TATCATCCGGAGGCTTGCCAAAGCGTTGGCAAATGCCGAACTTCGCGAAACCATGAACATAGAGGACGATATCATAGAGGAGTTTACACAACAAAAGCATTTGGTGGAAAAACTGGCACGGGAAAACAGGGAAATAAAACGACTCGCTGAAAAGGAACGCAAAGAAAAAGAAGAAACCAAAAGAAAGGAAAAAGAAGCCCTGTTGAAACTCGCCAAGATGATGAAAGACTCGGGGAAAAGCACCGGTGAGATAGCCCGGGAAACGGGGTTGCCGGAAACCGAAATCCGGATGTTATAAATCCGGCTATTTGTACTTTTGCCCGGCAAGTATCATTATTAACAATACTTGTATAAACATATTTTATTGAAAGAACTGATTTTTATCATATTTATTGCTACCTTTGTCCTGTCATTAACAAAAAACAAGTGTAATTATGAAACTCAATCAATATACCGACATTTCAGCCATTGATAAAGAGGCGAAAAAGGATTATATCGACCGCCATTCACCGTTTATTCATTGCGCCGGTAAGGCGAAAAAGGGTGAAAAATTCAAAGTTACCGTCAAGGTGGGCAACGAGTATTCCCATCCCGATGACTTTGACCATTATATCGCATACGTACAGTTGTGGGACGGCGAGCGCCTCTTGGCACAAGCCGATTTTACTCCCGGTACGCTGGGCAATATGTCCGGGCAGGTAGAAGTGGACTTTTATATTGTACCTGTCAAAAGTAAATTGAAATTGACCGCTGCCGCCTATTGTACCAAGCACGGTTTATGGACCAATGATGAAACACTTGTCGAAGTGGAATAAACCGTAGGGGATGGGCGGGCATCACCATCATAATGGCGGACTTGGGTTGAACGGCAGGAATCTTTTTCTTACTGTCCTTCTGAATTTGGTCATTACCCTGGCACAATTTATCGGAGGGATCATATCGGGCAGTTTGTCGCTAATGTCCGATGCGGTACACAACCTGTCCGATGTCTTTTCTCTGATAGCCAGCTATGTAGCTTACCTTCTGGCAAATAGGAAAAAACAGAACCTAAAACAGACGTTCGGATACAAACGGGCTGAAATTATTGCTGCTTTACTCAATGCAGCATCATTGATTGTCATTGCTGTGCTTTTGGGTATCGAAGCGGTCAAACGTATCAATAACCCGGAACCCATAGACGGAAATATTGTCATAGTATTGTCTTTGGTGGGGATCATCGCCAACGGTGTAGGCGTGTTATTGTTAAGGAAAGATGCAGCCCATAACCTGAATATGCGTTCGGCATACTTGCATTTGCTCGCTGATATGTTGACGTCTTTTGCCGTTCTCGCAGGGGGGTTACTCATAAAATATTTCAATATATATATGGTGGATGCCGTGCTTACCATACTTATTTCCCTGTTCCTCATTTATTCCAGTTGGAAAATCCTGACGGATTCCCTTAAAATTTTGATGTTGTTTGCTCCCGAACATATTATTATCAAAGATATTGAGGATGAAATCCTCAAACTGCAAGGTATCCGCAATATTCATCATGTCCACGTATGGCAACTCAACGACAAGGATACCCATTTCGAAGCCCATATCGAATTTATCGATAATATCACTTTGTCCGAATTCGATAAGAAATGCGAACAGATAGAACGGCTGTTGTCCGAACGGTTTGGTATTCACCACTGCAATTTACAACCCGAATGGGACAGGGATGACAGCAAGGAATTTATAATACAGGATTGAGATTGTTTCAGCCGCTTTATATTTTCCCTTCCCATTCACGGTAGAACTGTTCTAAAAAATCCATCATGAACCGGTGGCGTTTTCCGGCTAATGCTTTTCCGGCAGCTGTGTTCATCATGTCTTTGAGCAAGAGAAGTTTTTCGTAGAAATGATTGATGGTGGGTGAGTCGCTTTTCAGGTATGAATCTTTTCCGGTGTGCCGGACGGGTTTTATATCCGGATCGTAAATAAGGCGGTTCTTGAATCCACCGTAGTGAAATGCCCTGGCGATACCGATGGCTCCCATGGCATCGAGGCGGTCGGCATCTTGTACTACGGCTAATTCCGTAGAATGAAAAGCCTGTGGGGAACCTCCGAGTGTGTTTTTGAATGAAACGTACCGTATGATATTCACGACATGGTTTACGATGGGCTCCGGCACACCGTTTTCCGTCAGGAAATTGCGAGCTATGGCAGGACCTTTCTCCTCGTCGCCATCGTGAAATTTCGCATCGGCGATATCGTGCAACAGTGCCCCCAAAGCTACGGTAAACCTGTCCGCATGTTCTTGCTCCGCAAGGGTCATCGCCGTCCTATATACCCGCATTACGTGAAAATAATCATGCCCGTGCTCGGCATTTTTCAGATGCTCTCTTACGAATTGTTTGGTTTTTTCGATTATATTATCAGGATTCATTTTTTGTTTGTTTCCAATAGTCCGGCAGCGGGACGGGTCCCGACATGGTCTCCTTTGTTACTTTGCCGTCGTTTTCCGTCCATTTTACCAGGGATATTTCCATTTGTTGGATTTCTATGGCGATGACCGAATCGGGGTGGACACCGCTGCCGCAATTGAACATGGGTGGTTCGCCGGGTAATGGAAAACGCGGACGGTGGGTGTGACCGAATATGACTGCTTGGCCCGTTGCTTCTACCCAGCGTTGCATGTTTTTTTCCACTTTGATTAATGTTTTATGGTTTTTTGCAGGGCTGGTGGGGTCGTGAATCCCTAGCAATTGTAATGGTTTCCATACATAACGAACCATAAAACGGAAAAACCACCAGAACAGGTAGTTCAACGAATCGGCTTGATGACCGTGCATGGCGAGTAAACTTTCCTTTTCATTTCCGTTGTGCAACAGGATGCTTTCGTAGTATTTTACCCCGGGAATTACTTTGCCCAACAGGCGTTTTACCATAAAAGGCATTTGCATGACCATGTCGTGATTGCCATATACTAAAAACAATTTTCCGCGTAGCGAAAATTCTTTGAGCATATCGAATACTTCCCTGTGTGCGTCTATGATGGGTTTTATCCTTTTATTCTCCCACAATTCGATACCATCGCCCAGTTCGATATAGGTATAGTCGTTCAGGTAGTAATGGTGCAAGGCGTTTTTATAGACACGCATGTTCTTGGCAAAATCATCGGCATAGCTGTTATCTCCTTTGTGCAAATCGCTGATAATGGCAATTTTACTTTGCCTGTCTATTTGTATTTTACGGGCTTTTCTACGGGCGTTATGTAGAAGCGGTTGAATCAATATTCCGGATTTATAACTTGCATTTAATTCGCAGGTTGAATACCCTTCCCGTCATATAGTTTTTTACGGCATACATACGTTTTGAATACACATCCCTCACCCAAGTATTGGTGATGGCGTTGGGGATATCGAACATGTTGAATATTTCTCCACCGATACTGAATTCTTTGAAAGAATGCAGCCAATGAGCACGGGAAGCGTTTTTGCGGTCTTTGAAAATGTAAAAGATCCCGATATCCACCCTGCGGTAATCGCCCAGGCGGCTTTGGTAGTCGTAAGGGTCGGAGTAGGCGGGTGATCCGCCGGGTACTCCTGTGTTGTATATCAGGTTCATATACATTTTTAATTTCGGGATACTCGGTACGTAATCTTGAAACAGCAAGGCGAATTTCAGGCGTTGGTCGGTGGGTCTGGGAATGTATCCCTTGCCTTGAATATTTTCTTCTGTTTTGAGGTATCCGAAATTGAACCAGCTTTCGGTACCCGGCACGAATTCCCCGTTGATACGCATATCCAGACCCGTGGCATAGGCGGTTGCATCGTTGTGTGCGGCATAGCGGATTCGTACATTGTCCAGGTTGTAAGGATTGACGTCGGTGAGATATTTGTAATAGGCTTCCGCAGTGAGTTTGAATGGCCGGTTCCACATGTCGAAACTGTAATCTCCCCCTACGACCAGATGCCATGATTTTTGGGCTTTTACTCCGGGGTGGAGTATTCCGTCGAAGTCCCGTAGCTCCCGGTACATGGGAGGTTGTGCGTACAGTCCGCCCGAAAGGCGGAAAATGACATCCCTGGTCCATGCGGGTTTCAGACTTATTTGTGCACGGGGGCTTACCACGGTCTGGCTGTTTCCTTCTATCGTCCAGGTATGAGTGCGGACACCGGCGTTCATACGGATGATATGTTCGTTTTTGCGGATGCGGTGGTTCCATTGGATAAAGCCGGTGATACGGCTGATGTCAGTGGTATGGTTTCCCCGCAGGTCTTGATAGGGGGTCAGGGGACCTTCGAAAGGTTCATAGGGCTCCAAGTTGGGTTCGTGACCGGGGGGTCTGACCGAAAATCCCGCCGAATCGATGACCTCCCATTCTATAAGCCTGTCGCGGATGTTCTCGTATTGATATCCGAGTCCGGTGATGATTTGGTGTTTTCCGGTTCTGTATTGGTAGCGGATTTTAATATTGCCTATCAGGGCATCCAGATCATTTCGCGCATGGTTCAGTTGTGCGCCTATTTCCTCTTCTATCACACTCTCTCCGTAATCGGTGGCTGACGCATCGGTGTTCGGGGTGCCTAATGCATAAGAAGCGAGAATGTCGAAGTATTCTTCTTCTTTGGTATTGAACAGGGAAGCGGTTAGGTCAAAATCCGTTTTTTCGTTGGGGACGTATTTCAATTGTAGTGCTCCGAAACCGGTCAGGTATTTGTCATTTTCACGGCCTTCGTAGTACACGTATAGTTCTTTGGGGTCGAGCAAGCTGCCGAATTTGGTGCGCCGTGTAGTCGGAATGTACAGGTAATTATTCGAGGCAAAATTTCCAAGAAAACGTACACCCGTGTGGGAATTCAATTTTTTGTTTACAAACAATTGCATATCGGTAAAGCGCGGGTTGTAATTGGCATTGATGTCTTTGCTGTTGACCAGGAGGCTGTTGTTGTGATAGCGTAATCCCAATATCATACCTGTTTTATCCCCGGCTATATCGGTAGTAACGGAGGCACCGGTCATGCTCATATCCACACGTAATCCGAAGGTTTCGGGTTGACGGTACCTGATGTCCAATACAGAGGATAATTTATCACCGTATTTTGCCTGGAATCCTCCCGATGAGAATTTGACATTTCCCGTCATATCGGTGTTTACGAAACTAAGCCCTTCTTGTTGTCCTGAACGTATCAGAAAAGGCCGATAGACTTCGATGCCGTTTACATAAACGAGATTTTCGTCATAATTTCCCCCGCGTACTTTGTATTGTGTGCTTAGTTCGTTGTCGCTGGATGCTCCGAGAGCCATACCTGTGATGACTTCTTTCAGGCTATTGCTCGTACTCGGTATGGCTTTTACCGTTTCTACGTTGATATGAGTAATACCACCGGCGTTTTCTTTGTGGGCTTGTATGGTGATGCTATCTATTTCTTCCACTTTTTCCTGGATTTCGACATGGAGTATTTTGGTTCCGCCCGGCGGTAGCTGGACAGGTATGGTCATATCGACAAAACTCACATGTGAAAAACGCAGATAGATCTTTTTGCCGGCGGGAATTTCGATGGTATAATATCCGTCGTCATTGCTGATGCTTCCTTTGTCGTCATAGCTGATGGAAACGTTTGCTACCGGATCCCCGAATACGGTGGTAATACGGCCCTTAACAGTAGCCGTTCCTGTCTGGCTGTGGATGGCAGGAATGCTAATAACAAAAAGCAGTATTGATGTGAAATACTTAATGGCGAAACGCATGCGAAATTATTTGGAGTTTGCTGAAAATCACAGAAGTGCCTGAATTTTTTAATTTGTGAGAGGGCAGAGCGTCAAGAAAATCTCCGGTGGACATTTTAGGCCTGTAAGCCAGCCTGCCACGCTGGCAATATAAATATTTCAAATAGGGTAAGCCCTGGTTTTTCTTGCATTTTATTATTGATATTTTTGTGTAATTCATGCTCTTTCAGGTGTTTGATAGTTTTTCAGCATGCCCGGTTTGTATGTTACAAATGTATTATTTTCTGTAAAACGTCACTTTGAGTATTTTCGTATTGTTGGCATGGTCGGTCACCTTTAATGTCAGCAGGTGTTTTGCTCCGGTCAAAGGCAAATCATCAAAGTCATAGACCAAGAGTCCTTTTTTCAAGTCCCACTCCATTCTTGCCCATTGACCGTCTATATCAGCGGAATAACTTTCTATACCCGATAGTTCGTCTGAAATTTTAACTTTCAGGTATTTTTCCTTGCTCATCCATTTGCCGTCGTAGAAATTATAGGGTTTGACCGTAGGGGGTTTGTAATCGGATATCAAACGGTACCTGCCGAGTTTCCGGGTAGTGGCGAATATTTTTTCTTCTTTTCGTTTGAATGGCACATATTTCGGCTTTCCGTGTCTGTTGTAACGGGCCAAAAACAAATGTTTTCTATCTTCGGGTAGAAAACTACGGGTATCGAAGGTGATTGTGAATTTCTTGCGCAAGGGGACATCCGGTGAATGTACTTGAACGCTCCCGTCATCCAACAGTTTAAAATCGAGGTACAAGTCTTGGTAGAAAGTGTTTTTGGGAAATGCTACCGTTACCGGTGCTATTGTGAATTTGTTAAATGCCGAAGCGATGATGGGGTAATCCGTGGTTTTGACTTCTTTTTTTAAGACAATGGGAAGTTTTTTCCCCTTGACCGGGACTATCAATATCGAGGTATTGCCCGCTACGTCCGAAACGATAATTTCCACTTGCACATTATCCCCGTCTGCCAAATCGATATAACCCGCACCAGGGTATTGCCGGTCGTATATTCGAAGCCGGTCACCCGGTTCGATAAAACATTTGCGTATCCATTTTCTTTTATTCGTATATATCTTATAATCGGTGTGCAGATTGATATCCCGGGTATTTTCAAATGAGAAATCCTCCATTTTCATGGCATAAGCTGTTCTGCCGTTTACTTTCATTTCCATGGAGTAGATACCGTTATGGTTGGGAGCCCCGTCGAGCAGGTCGAAGGTCTCGATACCGAATCCGATAGTGCCTTCGGCAAATATTTCTTCGGCTTTATAGAGTCCTTTACTGATACGGGTAATTGGGATGGAAATCGGAACCTCGGAGCTGTTTACCTGTGAACCGGGCTGTAGGGCGTACGCATACAATGATTGTATGGTGGGTTTGATATGGTCGGGGATGTTCAACCCGAACAGCAAAGGGTTCGTGGGTATGGCACCGTCGGTTTTCCTTATTTCATAATGCAAATGAGGACCTACGAATCCTCCCGTACTACCCGTATAAGCGATGATTTCCCCTTTCTTCACCGGAAATTGACCGGCACCCGGGAACAACTGGATGACAAAAGATTTTTTTTCGTATTGCTTTTTTTTGATGTAATTTTCCAATGTTTTGTTGAAACGGCTCAAATGCCCATAGACTGTGGTATATCCGTCCGGGTGCGTGATATAGACTGCTTTTCCGTATCCCCAATGGCTTATTTTGATACGGGAAACATACCCGTCGGCAGGAACCCGTACGGGAAGCCCTTCCCTCTGTTGGGTTTTAATATCGATTCCCGAATGAAAATGGTCGCTTCTCAATTCGCCGAAAGTACCGGACAGCAACATGGGGATTTCCAATGGCGGCGAAGCGTACTGCCCGGGATACGGTGGGGATTGTGCCGCTATACTGCCCGGAAATCCGGTTGAAAAAATAAACATAACTAAAAGAACCATACTGCGAATCAATGCGGTCTTGCCTCTTTCCGGGCAAACGGAAGCCGGAATGAATCTATTGCATAATGCGTTGATAGTGAACTTATTAATCATATATTTTTTGTTCGTTTTTTTAGTTGATAATAATGTAAAAGACGCATTTACAGACTATCAAAAAGCAGGCCGGAGTGATTTGTAAAAAAAATTTCCGGCAATATAATACAATTTTTATTTGCTCAAACCGATAAAGTGTTATATTTTTGTGCTGAATGTTTTTTGACAAATGCGGGATATAGATACCATCATAGCGGAATTGGAACAGCGGTTGCTGGCATTGGTACACAAGTACGATGCTTTGGTGAAGGAAAATGCCGGTTTGCGTGAAAGTCTGACTTCCCTGCAGGAATTACAAGTCCGCAATGTAAGTCTTATCCGGGAGAAAGAGGAAGAAATCGCCTCATTGCGTATGGCAAAAAGCATTCAGGGTAGTAATGATTATTCAGCGGAAGCAAAAAGGAAGATAAACGCACTGATCAGGGAAATAGATTGGTGCATAGCAAAACTGTCGGATTGATATGGCGGAAAAATTCAAAATACGGGTCAATATCGCCGGTAGGATTTATCCTATCAACGTATCATCTGTCAGAGAAGAAGAAAGCTTACGCCGTTCTGCACAGAAAATCAATGATTTGGTTTTTAAGTTCGAACGGGATTATGCAGTGACCGATAAGCAGGATGTCCTGGCAATGTGCGCACTTCAATTCGCTTCGACCTTGGAGATAGAAGATATCAACAAAGATGTGACCTTGGAACGCGCTGCCGAACGCCTGGAAAGAATCAATGATTTGCTAATCGAAAAATTGAGCTGAAAACGTTCTTTACATAAAATATTACATTACTACCTGTATTGGCAAGAGATGAAACTCAACACCATCCTATTAAGAAGGGTGAGTCGTTTGTGCTAAAGCGCGCCGCCGTCGAGCGGATACTTGACCACAACGTTAGCCCTAAACCTGTCTTAATCGGAGTTTTGTATTCATTGCCGGTGCAGGTTTTTTTATTAATCAGGCATTTTTGCCATAAAAAAAGTTACATAAAACCATGGATACATATTTCTTATATATCATCATCGGAATTGTCGCTCTGGTTGCGGGGTTCGTGTTGTCCCGTATCATAGAGAAATCGGCTGCTTCCGGTATTCGCCGAGAAGCGAAAAAAGATGCCGAAACCATCATCAAGGAAGCCAAGGTAGAAGCCGAAGCCATTAAGAAAAACAAAATTCTACAGGCTAAAGAAAAATTTCTCGAACTCAAATCCGAACACGAGAAAACCATTCTGAACCGGGAGAAAAAAATGGCAGCCGCCGAAAAACGCATTCGAGAGAAAGAGTCCAAACTGTCACAAGAACTGAACCGCAACAAACAAATCAACCAATCACTCGAAAAGAAAATCGCCGATTACGAACACCGTTTGGATTTCTTACAAAAGAAGGAAAATGAACTGGAAAAAATCCACAAAAAACAAGTGGAACAACTCGAGAAATTATCCGGACTGTCAGCCGAAGATGCCAAGCGCGAATTGATAGAAAGTATCAAGGAAGAAGCCCGGAGCGATGCACAGTCTTTCATCAGGGAACAGCTCGAAGAAGCAAAACTCACCGCAGAACAAGAAGCACGGAAAATTGTCCTCAACACCATCCAACGCGTGGGAGTGGAACAGACCATCGACAGTGTGGTATCGGTGTTCAACCTCGAATCCGACAGCATCAAAGGGCGCATTATCGGACGTGAAGGACGGAATATAAGGGCTCTCGAAGCGGCAACAGGTGTGGAATTTATCGTGGACGACACTCCAGAAGCCATTATCCTTTCTTGTTTTGACCCGGTCCGCCGGGAAATAGCGCGGCTCGCTACACACAAACTCGTTACAGATGGACGGATCCATCCCGCCCGTATCGAAGAAGTGGTGGCAAAAACAGAAAAACAAATCAATCAGGAAATAGCCGAAGTGGGTAAACGCACCGTGATAGACCTCGGTATCCACGGGCTCCATCCCGAACTCGTCAAGGTGGTAGGAAGGATGAAGTACCGTTCGTCATACGGACAAAACCTGCTACAACATTCCCGCGAAGTAGCCAACCTCTGTGGAATTATGGCTGCCGAACTGGGGCTCAATCCGAAAATTGCCAAACGGGCCGGACTCCTCCACGATATCGGAAAAGTACCCGAGCAGGAAAGCGACTTGCCACATGCCTTGCTGGGAATGAAATGGGCGGAAAAATACGGGGAAAACGAAGACGTATGCAATGCCATCGGCGCCCACCACGACGAAATAGAAATGACCTCCCTCTACGCTCCGATAGTCCAAGTGTGTGATGCCATTTCAGGTGCCCGTCCGGGTGCCAGGCGGCAAGTTTTAGACGCCTATATCCAACGTCTGAAAGACCTCGAGGAAATAGCTTTCGGATTCAACGGCGTTCGAAAAGCCTATGCCATACAAGCCGGCAGGGAATTACGTGTAATCGTAGAAAGTGAAAAGGTAAGTGACGAAAGAGCCGCCGAACTTTCATTCGAAATCTCACAAAAAATCCAAACGGATATGACCTATCCCGGACAAGTGAAAGTCACCGTAATACGTGAAACCCGCGCCGTAAATATCGCTAAATAAACGAAATTTTTTGTCTATGAAATCATATTATTATCTATTGACCTTGTTTCTGCTGTTCAGCATGTATGCATGCCGGCAAAAATCCGCTAACGCCCGTCCCCCCGTATCTCAAAAATCCGGTGAAATATTACAACCCGTGCCGGGAATAAAACAAAAGGTGGAAGCCTATGCGGAATTCCCCCTCACTACCGACTTGTCAAAACTCAATGACGAAGAGAAAAAAATTATCCCGCTACTGATCAGGGCAGTGGATATTATGAACGGATTGTTTTGGTATCAAGCTTATGGCGATAAGGCGGAGTTGCTATCCAAAATAAAAGACCCATATGCCAAGCGTTATGTACACATGAACTACGGACCTTGGGACCGGCTCGATGATTTCAAACCCTTCTTGCAAGGTGTGGGCGAAAAACCCTTAGGAGCGAATTTCTATCCGGAGGATATGACCAAAGATGAATTTGAAAAAACGGAGTTGTCCGGAAAAACGGGACTTTATACCTTCTTACGCCGCGATGCCGGGGGAAAATTGCATCTGGTACCCTACCACCAGCAGTTCAAAGCACAATTGGCGGATGCCGCGGGGTTTCTGCTTGAAGCTGCGGAACTGACCAGTGACGAAGCTTTCAAAAAATACCTGGAATTGCGTGCCAAAGCATTGCTCACCGACCAGTATTTCGAAAGTGATATGGCGTGGATGGATATGAAAGACAACCATCTCGATGTAGTCATCGGACCTATCGAAACCTATGAAGACCGGTTGTTCGGCTATAAAGCCTCTTATGAAGGCTATGTATTGGTAAAGGATATGGAATGGAGCAAGCGTCTGGCGCATTATACTACCTTCTTGCCCGAATTGCAAAAAGGAATACCCGTTCCTCCCGAATACAAAGCCGAAAAACCCGCTTCGAAATCCGACCTCAATGCATATGATGTGATATATTATGCAGGAGATTGTAATGCCGGAGGAAAAACCATCGCCATCAATCTGCCGAACGATGAAAAAGTACAGGAAGCCAAAGGTTCGCGCAGGTTACAACTGAAAAACGCCATGCGAGCGAAGTTCGATAAAATATTGATACCCATTGCACAAGAACTAATCACACCGGAACAACGCCAGTATATAACCTTCGATGCTTTCTTTGCCAATACCATGTTCCACGAAGTAGCCCACGGGCTCGGTATCCGCAATACCATTAACGGCAAAGGTACCGTCCGCAAAGCGCTCAAAGAACATGCATCCGCATTGGAGGAAGGAAAAGCCGATATACTGGGTCTGTACATGGTCAACGAATTACACCGCAAAGGGGAACTGGGAGGAGATATGAAGGAGTACATGACCACGTTCATGGCGAGTATTTTCCGCTCTATCCGTTTCGGAGCCGGTAGTGCACACGGCAGGGCAAATATGATACGTTTTAACTTTTTCAAAGAAAAAGGGGCTTTTACCCGCAACGGAGATGGTACTTATACGGTAAATTACGACAAAATGTATCAAGCCATGAAAGATCTTACCCGTTTGATTCTCACATTGCAAGGTGACGGGGATTACGATGCCGTATCAGGATTGGTAAACCGTATGGGAAAAGTCGATGAAGTCTTACAAAAAGATCTGGACCGCCTCGCAGAGAAGAACATACCCGTCGATATCGTATTCGAACAGGGGATAGACGTATTGGGCTTGTAAGCACTGATGAAAGAGAGGGTCAAGATCATAGAATGTCCGCGGGATGCCATGCAGGGCATCAAGCGCTTCATCCCTACTGAAACCAAAATACGTTATTTGCAGTATTTGCTTTCGGTGGGTTTTGATACACTGGATTTCGGTAGTTTTGTCTCACCCAAAGCCATTCCGCAAATGCGCGATACAGCGGAAGTATTGGAGGCTTTGGATATTTCCCGGAGCAATACGTCTCTGTTGGCCATCGTAGCCAATCTCCGGGGGGCTACCGAAGCCGCTTCGTATGAAAAGGTTACCTATCTGGGCTATCCGTTTTCCATTTCGGAAATTTTCCAAATGCGGAATACCGGTAAGACCATCGAAGAATCTGTGGTGATTCTGGAGAGTATCCTGGAAATAGGACGAAAAAACGGAAAACAAGTGGTAACTTAT
>CAZQPD010000035.1:0-3907 GCA_964595235.1 uncultured Polaribacter sp. | reverse complement strand
GAATGACAGCGCACTCATTGTGTCGCTCATCCGGAATGACACGGGGTGTGTCATTTCGATACGGAGCGGTAGCGGAGGGAGAAATCTTTTATAGTTGATAGTGTTTAGTTTTTAGTTGATAGTTGGGGAACGCTGTCATTTCGAACGAACGTGAGAAATCTTTTATAGTTGATAGTGTTTAGTTTTGAGTTGATAGTTAGGGTGCCCTGTCATTTCGACCGGGGGAGAAATCTTTTGATTTTGGGAAAGATTCCTCCTCGCTCCTAACGTCGCTCGTTCGGAATGACAGCGCACTCGTACGTCGTTCGTCTGGAATGACAGTTTTTTTTTTTCCGCTTTGCGGTGATGACGGGGACATTATTCGCATCATTCCACCGCATTGAGCGGATAGGCGAGTCCGGCATATTCATCGAGGTCGGCTTTGAGCGAACCGACTACCAAAGAGGCTTTGATACGTATGGGCACCTTGTTCTCATCATCGCTGATCCATACGGTCAAACTCTCCTGTCCTTCGAAAACCCTGCCTTTCTGCACCAAGGGGCGTACCTTCCACGTGTTGATTTCACCGGCTTTGGTCTTTACCGTTTCCCGGTTCAAGAACTTCAACTTGAAGGGGAAAATTTCCCCGTCGAAAAATAAATCCACACGGATTTCATCGCCTTGTCTGATTTGGTCCAAATCGAGGTTACGCAAATAGTAAAATGCCGAAACCAAATCTTGTACGCCGGAAACCTCAACGCGTTTTTTCGTATTTTTCTTATGGTCGTGAATCAATACACTGCCCGCCTCATGGTCGAAAAACAAATCCCTGCTGATGATATAACCGCCTTCGTTTACCCGGCGGATAAAATGTAGGGGTTTGACCTGTTCGCCACGGGTAAAAACGGACTCATAACGGTCCTCGATGGAAAAGAAAAAGTCGGCAGCACCCACCGTCCACCCCTTGCCTATGGCATGGTAAACGGGTTCTCCGTACAGGTAATCCTCCCGGAGGTGCAAGGTCGCATAGCCTGCGTTCATAAAGCCGAAATGCACCCGGTATTTCAGATATTCCCCTACCCGGTATGGTTCGCGGGCATTTTCCGAAAAGGAATACGAGAGGGAAACGAAAAGTAATATTAACAGGATTTTTTTCATCGTAATGATATGGATGGATATAGGCGGTAAATCAAAGTCCGTACCAAAATGATATGGCAGGGAGGGTCTTATATTTTCCTGTTCACCACATAATCTATCATTTCGCGGAGCGAATCACGGTATTCATTGCCGGGAAAACCGTCCAGTATCCGCATGGCTTCGTCGCGGTACGACCACATTTTACGCGTAGCGTAATCCAGACCTCCGGACTCTTTTACAAAAGCGATGAGCTGGCGTACTTTTTTCTTATCCTTGTTGTGTTTTTTGATGATGTTCATCATCCATTTCCGCTGTTTGTCACCGGCTTGGTTCAAACTGTAAATGAGGGGTAAGGTCATTTTCTGCTCTTTGATATCGATACCGGTGGGTTTACCTATTTTGTCCTCGGTATAGTCGAACAGGTCGTCTTTGATCTGAAACGCCATACCTATGGTCTCTCCGAACTTTCGCAGGGTTTCTATTTGGGCGGGTTCCGCCCCTACCGAGGCAGCGCCTATGGCGGTACAGGAGGCTATTAGCGAAGCGGTCTTGTAGCGGATAATATCGAAATATACTTCCTCGGTGATATCGAGCAGGCGGGCTTTTTCTATCTGCAACAGCTCGCCTTCGCTCATCTCCTTGATGGTATCCGAGACAATGCGAAGTATGTCGAAGTCACCGTTGTCGATGGACAGGAGCATGCCTTTGGACAAAAGGAAGTCACCGACCAATACGGCTATTTTGTTTTTCCACAATGCATTAATGGAGAAAAAACCCCTGCGGCGGTTGCTGTCATCCACCACATCGTCGTGTACCAAGGTCGCCGTATGGATGAGTTCCACGATGGAAGCGCCCCGGTAGGTTTTGGGTGTAACGCTTCCGTTCAACATCTTTGCCGTCAGGAAAATAAACATGGGGCGCATCTGTTTTCCCTTGCGGCGGATGATATAATGCATAATCCGGTTCAGCAAGGGTACCCGGGTGTGCATGGCTTCGCTGAACTTTTCCTCGAACAATTCCATTTCGAGGTGAATCGGTGCTTTGATTTTTTCGACGGGTTTCATCCGGGGCAAAAATACACATTATTCCGTTGAGGCGGGCAAAACGGCTGTTTTTCCGCTGTCGCGAAATGTGGACAACCGGGCGGAAAACACGGCGGAAAACTGTCGTAATATCTTATCTTTCAATACGTTTTCATCCACCGTACGTCCCAATTCACGATGCATGGAAGTAACCCCCATATCTGCTATTCCGCAGGGGATGATACCGCGGTAATAGGAAAGGTCCACATTGGCATTAAGCGCCAAGCCATGCATGGTCACCCAGCGGGAAGTATGAACTCCCATGGCACAAATTTTCCGCGCAGCGGGGGTACCGGCGTCTATCCATACACCGGTCTTACCTTCGATACGTTCTCCCCGGATTCCGTAATCAGACAATACATTGATAATCATTTGTTCCAGCATCCTCATATAGCGGTGAATATCCCCGGTGAAGTGGTCTAAATCCAAGATGGGATAGACGACCAATTGTCCGGGTCCGTGGTAGGTAACATCCCCACCCCTGTTCGTCCGGTAAACGGATATACCCTTGTTTGTCAATATATTATCGTCCCATAGCAGGTTGGTTTCGCGGGCATTTTTGCCCAGTGTAAACACATGCGGGTGGCGGACTACGAACAGGTACGAACGGGTAGGTACGGGATGACGGCTATCCCGGTTTGCCGATTTGGCATTTCGCGTAGCGGTAAAATATTTCAATTGCCTGTCCAGGGCTTCCCCGTACGGCAACGTGCCCCAGTCTTGATAATACACCGTTTTCACTTTCTGTGGAATTTTACCGTAAAGTCGAATTTTTCCGGATGGAGCACGACGCTATCCAGTACAGTGTTGATTATCAACGTCTTTCCGTCCTCTGAAATTTCCGCACCGGGATAGGATACGGATTTGATGGTCTTGGGAAAGTGGTATTTGAATATATAGGGGCTTCCCGACTGGAATTTGAGGGATTCCCTGTTGTTCCGGTCGATTTCCGCCCGTTGTCCGGCGGTGAGTTTGTCGATGATCACCTTGCGGTGGAATTTCCGTCCGGAGAGGATATACTTCAAAGAATATCCCGGGTGGAATACTCCGGAAGTGGTGTTGTTGTTTTTCAGGTTGATGGTAGATGCCAATTGCATTCTTTCGTGGATATCGTTTAGCTCCGTCACAGCATCGAAATCGAAAATGACCTCGAAAAAGCCTTTGCCATGTTCCTCGTCGAGGTATGCATGTGCTTTGAAGGGGCGGAGCATTTCCAATTTACGTTTCTCCGCTTCGTCCAGCCGTGCGATGCTGTCTTTCATGCTGTCGAGATAGTCGGAAAAATAGAAAATGCTGTCTGTTTTCCGGTAGTTTTTTTTCCGGATTGCAGAATCTTTCTTTTGCTCCATTTCCATTTGTGCTTCCATTATGGAGCTCATATCCACTTTGAAGCTAATAGTACCCGAACCGTCCTTGCCGAAGGTGATTTCCTCGGTGTATATGCAGGATGAAAAGATCATGGCAATGAGAAAAGCAACAGGTGTAAAGCGATAGAATGTTTTCATGACGGATAGTTTGACAGTACAAAGGTAAGGTTTTTCACTTATTGTATGAAGGTATTCGGGCGGGTTTTGTCTGCATACTTGGGGGCTTCTGAAAAACTTTTGTTAAGTTGATAGTTTTGAGTTGATAGTGTTTAGTTGATAGTTAGGGGAGCGCTGTCATTTCGACCGGAGGGAGAAATCTTTTGTAGTTGATAGTGGATAGTT
>CAZQPD010000034.1:0-3133 GCA_964595235.1 uncultured Polaribacter sp. | reverse complement strand
CGGTATTCTTCGATAGCCCTTCTGATGTGTTCGATACGGTTTTCGGGATTGGGGTGGGTACTTTGGAATTCGGGAACTCTTCTGCCTCCTGCAGCTTGTTTTAGGATGTTCATTACCCCTATCATTTGTTCCGGGTCATATCCTGCATCGGCCATGATGAATACTCCGAGTTTGTCGCTTTCGAGTTCATCTTCGCGCCCGTATTTCATATTGATAAGGTTGCCTATCATGGTAGCGGTTTGTGCGGCGCTATAGTCGCTGGAGCCTACCAGTACTCCTTGTATGATGCCTTGGGTGAGATTTTGTTTGGCTATTCTCTCGGCAGAATGCCTGCCGACCACATGCCCGATCTCATGACCCAATACGCCGGCGAGTTGGTCTTCGTTTTCCAACAGTTTCAACAGCCCGTAGGTAATGAATACTTGCCCGCCCGGCAGGGCGAAGGCATTTACCGTATTCGGGTCGCGAAGCAGGTAGAAGTTATATTGGTAGGGTGTATCGGCAGCTATACTATGTTGTACGAGTTTTTCTCCGATTTGCTTTACGGCGGATTGTAGCTCTTGGTCGGGGTAGAGTCCTCCGAACTGTTGTGCCATCTGCGGAGCGCTTTGCAGACCGAGTTGAATTTCCTGGTCGGGGTTCAGGGTGATGTGTTGTTTTCGCCCTGTCCACGGATTTTCTTCGGTGTGGGAAAAATACCGCATTACGGAAAAAAGAATAATTCCGGCGGCGAGGATGAGCCTGATGGGAAATCTCCGTCTTTGCCGGGTATAAAAAGCCATATTTATTGTGTATTTTTGTTATTACATAAACCAGTCGTTCCTGTCTAAGCTACGGTATTGAATCGCTTCGGAAATATGATCCGGCAGGATATCCGGGCTGCCGGCGAGGTCGGCGATGGTACGGGCTACTTTCAAGATACGGTCATAAGCCCGTGCCGACAGGTTGAGTTTTTCCATAGCGTTTTTCAGTAAGCTCATAGCCGCTTGGTCCAGTTTGCAGTATTTGGATATTTGCTTGACGCCCATCTGGGCGTTGTAGTGGATTTTTTCCGAGCCTTCGAACCGGCGGGTTTGGATTTGCCGCGCTTTTACCACCCGTTCCCTGATGACCCTGCTGGGTTCTCCCCTCCGTTCTTCCGATAATTTTTCGAAAGGAACCGGCGTTACCTC
This sequence comes from uncultured Polaribacter sp., assembly GCA_964595235.1. GTDB lineage: Bacteria > Bacteroidota > Bacteroidia > Flavobacteriales > Flavobacteriaceae > CAZQPD01. The sequence continues at coordinate 1,961 of CAZQPD010000034.1, read as the reverse complement.
CACATGAATGTCAATTCTGTCGAGCAGGGGTCCGGATATTTTGCTCAGATATCTTTGCATTTCTGCCGGAGAGGATCTCATGGGGCTGTCCGGATCGTTGAAATATCCGCTCGGACTCGGGTTCATACTCGCCACCAGCATAAAAGAGGAGGGATAGGTGACGGTGAATTTCGCCCGGGAAATGGTTACTTCCCTGTCCTCGAGTGGTTGACGCATTACTTCGAGTACACTTCGTTTGAACTCCGGCAACTCGTCGAGGAACAAGACGCCGTTGTGTGCCAATGAAATTTCACCGGGCTGCGGGTAAGTACCTCCTCCTACCAAAGCCACGTCGGAGATAGTGTGATGTGGACTTCTGAAAGGGCGTTGGGTCATAAGTCCGCCACCTTCTTTCAGGCTACCCGTCACCGAATGAATTTTGGTCGTTTCCAAAGCCTCCGACAAGGTCATGGGAGGCAGGATGGACGGCAGGCGTTTGGCGAGCATGGTCTTACCGCTTCCCGGCGGACCGATAAGTATGATGTTATGACCACCCGCAGCCGCTATTTCCATACACCGCTTGATGGTCTCTTGCCCTTTTACATCGGCAAAGTCGAACTCCGGATGTTCGATGCCTTCATAAAATTCCTTGCGTATGTCGATTTTGAGCGGTCCGGGTTTTATCCCTTTGTCAAAAAAATCGATGACTTGGTTGATATGATCCATGGCAAAGACGTCCAAATCCTCCACAATAGCCGCTTCTCTGGCGTTTTTCGAGGGTAGGATAAATCCTTTGAACCCGTCTTCCAGGGCTTGGATGGCTATGGGGAGGGCGCCTTTGATAGGTTGCAAGCTCCCGTCGAGTGAGAGCTCACCCATGATGAGATAACGGTCTATATCTTCGTGTTGAATCTGTCCGGATGCCGCCAATATGCCGATAGCGAGGGTCAGGTCATAAGCACTTCCTTCCTTGCGCAAATCGGCAGGCGCCATGTTGATGGTGATTTTTTTACCGGGAATTTTGTATCCGTTGTTTTGCAAAGCGGAAGCAATTCTGTAATTGCTTTCCTTGATGGCGTTGTCGGGTAATCCTACCAGATGGTAGCCTACCCCCTGGTCGATATTTACTTCCACCCTGATTAACCGGGCTTCTACACCGTGTACGGCACTTCCGTATATTTTGACAAGCATATTCGTGGATAAATTTTGCCTAAAAGTATAAAAATCCGCGGAACCTACAAAAAAAACACTCCCACAGCTGTGGGAGTGTTTGAAAATACAAAATGTTATTGCCGTAAATTATTTCTCGACTTTCAAAACATCTTTTATGATTTGTTCCAAATTGGCTTTGGGAAGTGCACCTACTGCCATTTGGGGTTCTTCGTCCAGCGGACAGAACAGCATGGAAGGAATGCTTCTGATTCCGAATGCAGCCGCCAATTCCCTTTCGGCTTCCGTATCGACTTTATAAATATTCAATTTATCGCCGTATTCTTCACTCAATTCTTCCAATATCGGTGCCACCATCTTACAAGGATTACACCAATCGGCATAGAAGTCGATCAGACAAGGTACTTTTCCTTCGAATTTCCATTCTTTGTGTTTTTCGTAGTTAAAGACTTTTTCTAAAAAGTCTTGTTTTGTCAGCATTTGTGTCATAAGTGTATGTTTAAAGTTTATGAATAATTACCAATATATTGTCACAACAAGCATGCCGCTAAATTCCGGGCGACAAAATGACATAATTTTTTATAAACAGAATGTAATTTATGTTACCTGAATATGAAAAAAGCACAGTTTTACTGTGCTTTTTCCGCTCCCCCTGCTGGGCTCGAACCAGCGACCCTCTGATTAACAGTCAGATGCTCTAACCAACTGAGCTAAGGAGGATAGTAGCTGTTTTTAGCGAGTGCAAATATATAATATTTTTTTATGCCTGCAATAGATAGGGTCTGCTGAAAATCACAGAAGTGCCTGAATTT
>CAZQPD010000033.1:0-10161 GCA_964595235.1 uncultured Polaribacter sp. | reverse complement strand
GGGAAATCAATTGTACATATGCCCAGAAAGTGGACCATAATTCCGTTTCGGACTCTTCGGGAATAATGTAATACGCAGTTCCCATAAATCCGGAGAGCAACCACACTACCAACAAGTTAATGTGTGTAGAACGCAAGGTGTTGAACGGTAAAAAATCGTGTAATCCGTCCATTCCCATACGGGCAAAGCCCATGATAAAACCGTAGGTAATTTGCAATAACAACAATAGCATGGACAATGCAAAGAACCAGTAGGCGACTTTTTGTGATTTGTATTTCATAATGATAGATTTTTTTCGTTATGTTAATTTACTTTTTTTTAGCCAATGGAGATACGATGCGTTCGAATCCGTTCAAATCTATTTTTCCAATCCAATCGAAAAAAGCAATCATATCATTGGCTTCGGCTTCCGTCATACCATATGCGACCATTTTTCTACCGTTGGGTTGCCACGGTGCTTTGCTCATCAATACTCCTTTGACATAATCCGGTCCACGTCTTTCGAGTACTTTGGTCAGTTCAGGTGCATAATAGGCACCTTCTCCGAGAATGGTGTGGCATCCCATACAATTGTTCTTCTCCCAGAGCTCTTTACCCCGTACCACCTCGGCTGTGATTTTATCCCTGTTACTTTGGTCTTGGGACAAAGACAAAGAATAAACGGTCAATCCTATGAAAATCAAGAATGTAACCGCTGTTCCTCCTAAAAAGAAAATACTGGCTTGTTTTTTTGTAAGCATAATAAACGGTTTTTGGTTAGCAATAAATAAAAGACTTCTTTATCTTTTATTTTACAAATATACTAACCGCAGCCACGTAAAAACAATGACTAATATCATAAAATAAAAAAATTATCCCTAACGCAGGGGGTTGTGAATATTCTTTAAAGAAATATAAGCCCCCGTTTCCTTAATCTCTTGTGCCAAATCCGCAATGGTTTGATTCTGAAATTTTTCAATAATAGCTTCTTTGAACGGGGCTACTATATGGTGTACAGGACATGGATTCTCATCGCTGCACTGGGGTAGTCCGAGAAAGCACGGTTCGAAAATCTTTTCCGCTTCGATAATGTCGAGAATTCTACATACATTGTTCCGGGCGTTCGACTTCGTCATATAGAACCCGCCCCGCGGTCCTTTGGATGACGAAATAACGCCTTCCTTGGATAACTTCTGTAATATTTTGGCAATAAAATGATATGGTATTTCCAATTCTTCCGCTATCTGTTTGGAACCGAATTTCTTATTCTTATCACTGTTTTCCGCCAAATATAAGACGGCTCGAATGGCATATTTCGAAGCTTTTGATAACATACTATATGCTTTTAGGCAAAATTATTTAATATATGTGGTTCTTTTTCTAACAAATGTCAACCTTGTAAAAATTTATTGGCTTTATTTTTTTTTATTTTATATTTGCATGCAAATCTTTCAAGCATGAAAAGAACTACTTATATCATTGTATTAATTCTTATCCCTCTTACCGCTCTCTTATTCACCGGATATTCCTCCGGTCAAACACAACCTTATTCGGGATCTCCGGGAGATGGAGGAAATACCTGTGCCGTTTGCCACTCCGGTGGTAATTTTAACGCTTCGGTGGAAATAACTACTGACATCCCCGAAGAAGGCTATGTAGCCGGGGAAAGCTATACGGTAACGGTAACCGCTTCCTCGTCGGCTTCCAAACACGGTTTTCAAATTACAGCCGAAAACATTTCGAACGCAAAAGCCGGTACATTTGCCGCAGGTACGGGAAGCCAAACAGGAAATGCCAATCACTTGGTTACACATACCTCCTCTGGAACATCCATGACCGAATGGAACATGACATGGACGGCTCCCGCCGACACAAGCGGCGATAATGCTGCTATTACCTTCTATGCCGTACTGAACGCAGCCAACGGAAACGGTTCCACCTCCGGTGACCAAATCGTTACGACCAATCTTTCTTATGAAGCCAATACTACCGGAGTGGGCGAATGGAACACCGCACACCGCTTGCCGGTCTTTCCTAATCCGGTTTCCGGCGAACTGCACCTGAATGACGAATTCAATGGCTATAACTACTTGATATACGACCATCGCGGGTATGCCGTTGACAAAGGTACCATCGATATGAATACGGTTGATATCGACCTGCCTGCAGGAATATACCTGTTCGTCGTAGATAAGGACGGTACGTTATACCATAACAATATTCTCGTGGAATAGATTTGCCCGGGAATAAAGAGTGCTGAGTGGGGGGATTATAGCATTGCTCTAATCCCCCTTTACTTTTACCGGCGTCAAAAACTACCCGGTATCCTGTACTACTGAAAATGCCCGTGCGATATTACCGGCGGACGAACGAAAAACCCTTTCCACATTCATTCAATTATCCTACCTTTGCACTTCAAAAAAATTCCTTATGAAAAGACAGAAACCAGCCCGCCATATACGGAAAAAAGCGAAACCGGATACCGGTAAACATACCACCCGTTCCGCCTCCGGCGAAATGCGGCTGAACAAATATATCGCTCATGCCGGAATATGCTCGCGGCGCGAAGCGGATACCTATATCGCCACAGGGACAGTTACCGTAAACGGAAAAACCGTTACGGAAATGGGCTATAAAGTCAAACCGGGCGACAAAGTGTGTTTCGACGGGAAACCCATAAAACCGGAAAAACTCCGGTACCTCGTATTGAACAAGCCCAAAAACTATATCACTACCGTCGAGGATGACCGCGGCAGGAGAACCGTCATGGACCTGGTGCGGAACGCCACTACCGAACGCCTGTATCCCGTAGGCAGACTCGACAGGAATACCACCGGCATCCTGCTGTTTACCAACGACGGGGAAATGGCGGAAAAACTCACACATCCGAAACACGGGGTAGAAAAACTCTATCAAGTAACACTCGATAAGAACCTGAAAGCAAGCCATCTGCACGAGATACTCTCGGATGGATTCAGTGTCGAAGGAAAACCCGTCCGCGTGGATGCCTTGTCCTATGTAGAAGGACAACCCAAAAATGTGGTAGGAATAGCCCTGCATTCCGGGCGGAACCGTATCGTGAGGAAAATATTCGACAGTCTCGGTTACCGGGTGATAAAATTAGACCGGGTGGTATTCGCCGGGATTACCAAAAAGAACCTGCCGCGCGGTAAATGGCGCTTTCTTACCGAAATGGAAATTAACCGGCTGAAAATGATACGCTGATGAATACCTTCCGCAGCATTTTCCCGGCAGGGGAAATACAATCCCCCCGCGAGCGGATAGACTACCGCTCGGTAACGGGCTTTGCCGGTTCGTGTTTCGCCACCCATATCTACGAAAAATTCCGCTACTTCGCTTTTGATTCCTGGCTGAATCCCTTCGGGATTGTCTTTCACCCTTTTGCTATCGAAAATGCTTTTACCCGCATTTCCCGGAGGGTACATTACTCCCCGGACGAACTTCTCGAACGCGGAGGTATCTGGTACAGTTTCGACCACCATTCCGGTTTTTCGGCGTTGGACGGGGAGGTATTGTTGCAGCGGATAAACGATAGTATCGACCGGGCATACAGCGGATTGCAGCGCACTACACACTTGTATATCAGCCTAGGTACCGCTTTTGTGTACAGGCATCTGGCATCCGGCAGGTATGTGGCGAACTGTCATAAAGTGCCCCAAAGGGAATTCGAAAAGGAACTCACGGCACCCGGAGCCATTAAGGAGAGTTTGAGACGTACGGAGCAGGCAATACACCGCCTCAATCCGGGTATTCAAATCATACTGACCGTCAGTCCGGTACGGCATTTGCGCGACGGTATGACCGCCAATATGCGCAGTAAAGCCCACCTGATCACTGCCGTACATCAATATACGGAAGAAAGTGGCGCACTGTATTTTCCGTCCTACGAAATACTCATGGACGACCTGCGCGATTACCGTTTTTATGAAGAAAACCTCACCCATCCGGCTCCTGCTGCCGTCGATTATATTTTTGATTTTCTGCTCCGCAGCCATATCGACCCCGGAGCATGGAAAACCATGGAACGGGTGGAGCAAATCAGAAGGGATATGAACCACCGCCCCGTACATCCGGATTCGGCGGCGCACAAACGCTTCGAAGCGCAATTGCAGGATAAAATCCGGAAATTCGAAGAAGAAACGGGGATAAGCATTATCCGCGACAGCGGAAATACCGGTGACTGACATCCCACCGTATAGAATTTCTTGTTATCTTGCCATGATTTTTACTACCGCCAGATGATATGGATAGTCGATAGCGGATCTACCAAAGCCGATTGGCTGGCATTGGACGAACGTGACGGACGCGAACTTCTCCGTTTGACCACCGCCGGCTTGAACCCTTCCGTATTGTCCGGGGCTGCCCTTTCGGAGCGGATAGCAGGGGTACGGCATTTGGCGGAAACCGCCGGAAAAGTAACACAAGTGCATTTCTACGGGGCAGGGGCTAATACCCCGGTACCCGTCGAAAAAATGATACGCGTATTGCAGTCCTTTTTTGTCAATGCTTCGATACATGTGTCGGAGGATATGCTGGGGGCGGTACATGCGACGGCGGGCAAGGAGAAAGGTATCGTTTGTATTCTGGGAACAGGGTCGAATTCCTGCTACTTCGATGGGGAAAAAATTCACCGGAACGCTCCGGCGCTCGGCTATCTCCTGATGGATGAAGCGAGTGCTAATTATTTCGGAAAGAGATTGTTGACGGATTATTTTTACGGATATATGCCGCGCCGCCTCGCCGGTATTTTCCGTAAGGAATACGACCTTCGCGTCGAGACAGTAAAGGGAAATTTGTATGGCGGTGACAGTCCGAATGCTTATTTGGGACAATTTGCGAAATTCATGTACCCGCATCGCAGTGAAGCCTACATCAAACGGTTGTTATCATCAGGTTTTGAACTGTTTATCCGCAACAGGATATTACCATACGGTAAACCGGCGGATATAGCGGTTCATTTCGTAGGTTCCATAGCTTATTATTACCGCAGCGAGTTGGAAGATGCCTTGCACAAGCACGGTTTGACCCCGGGGCTTGTAGTGCTTCGTCCTATCGACCGCCTGGCTGGTTTTCACCGCCGGTTTTAGGGTCTTTTGCAGTGGTTTTCTTTCCGGCAGGTGGAGGTACCGGGTCGTATCCGCTTCCTCCCCAGGGGTGGCAGCTGCTGATACGTTTGATAGCCAGCCATCCTCCTTTGAATAGTCCGTGTACTTTCAGGGCTTCCACCGTATAATGCGAACATGTGGGCTGGTAACGGCACGAATTGGGTGTGTAGGGAGAAATGGCTATCTGGTAGAAACGAACGAGCCAGATAAAGGGTGCTATGAGGATTCTTTTGAGCATCCCGTATATGGTTATTTTTCAATGGAATAGCTGGTGCCGTCTTTGCCGTCTTTCAGGATAATGCCATAGCGTGACAGTTCGTCCCGTATCCGGTCGGATAGTTCCCAGTTCTTGTCCTTTCGTGCTTGATTGCGTATATCTATCAGCAGACCTATGACTTTGTCGAAAGATTGGTTCGATGAGGAAGTCTCTGCAGGAATGCCCAATACTTCGAATACGAAGTCATACATGATTTTTCGAACGGTATTCCGGTCTTCTGCGCTGATGCTTTCGTTACCGGCTTTGACCGAGTTGATAAATTTGACCATATCGAACAAACGTGCCAGCAGGACAGGGGTGTTGAAATCATCGTTCATAGCATCGTACAGGCTTTGTTCCCACAAGCTTATATCCGTACTGCTCTGCCGGGATTCCGGCAGGTTGTCCAGTGTTTCGATGGCTTCCATCATACGGCGGTAACCTTTGGCAGCTGCCTGCAAGGCATCTTCGGACAGGTCGAGAATATTGCGGTAATGTGCTTGCAGCATAAAGAACCGGACGACAGCCGGGGAATATGCCCGCGACAAGAGTTTGTTATTGCCGGAGAATATTTCGCCGGGCAGGAGGTGGTTCCCGGTGGATTTGGACATTTTCTTGCCGTTGAGGGTAAGCATATTGGCATGCATCCAATAGCGTACGGGATCGACTCCGTAGGCGGTGCGTCCCTGGGCAATTTCACATTCGTGGTGGGGGAATTTCAAATCCATACCTCCACCGTGGATATCGAACTGTTCGCCGAGGTATTTGGTACTCATAACCGTACATTCGAGGTGCCAGCCCGGAAAACCTTCCCCCCAGGGTGAATTCCACCGCATGATATGTTCGGGTTTGGCTTTCTTCCACAAGGCAAAATCCTGTGGATTGCGTTTTTCGTCCTGTCCTTCGAGTTCGCGTGTATTGGCTATCATTTCTTCGAGTTTCCTTCCGCTCAATTTTCCGTATTTGTCGATGGAAACGTCGTATTTCTTTACATCGAAATATATGGAGCCGTTGCTTTCGTATGCATAACCTTTGTCGAGGATATCTTTGGTAATTTCAATCTGCTCTATGATATGACCGGTAGCGGTGGGTTCAATATCCGGCGGCAGGTTGTTTACCCATTCCAAAACCTTGTGAAAATCGAGGGTATAACGTTGAACGATTTCCATGGGTTCCAGCTTCTCCAAGCGGGCTTTTTTCGATATTTTGTCCTCATCGCTGTTGTCTTCGAGGTGTCCGGCATCGGTTATATTCCGTACATACCGCACTTTATAACCCAGGAACTTCAAGTACCTGTATATCACATCGAAAGAGATAAAAGTACGTACATTTCCCAAATGTACATTGCTATAAACCGTGGGTCCGCAAACATACATACCTACATGCCCTTCTATCAGCGGGGTGAATGTTTCCTTTTCTCCCGACAGGGAATTGTATATACGCAGGGATTGACGTTCGTATTTTTTCATGGTTAGAATGTTTATCCCCGGTGGCGGCGTCTCCGGGCAGGTTTGTCGTCGTTTTCAGGCTTTTCTTTATACTGCTCTTTCATTTTTTCACGCATTTCTTTTTCTTTTTCCTTCTGTTCTTTATACTTTTCTTTCTCTTTCTCCCGTTGCTCTTTATAAAATTCCTTTTCTTTCTCCCGTTGTTCTTTTTCTTTTTCCTTTTGTTCCTTATAAATTTCCTTTTGTTTTTCCCTTTCGGCTTTTTCGGCTTCTTTTTCTGCTTGGCGTGCGAGTTTTTCCGCCTCTTCCAGTTCTTTTTCGGTCTTTTGGATTTCGAGTACCCTTTCTATGTTTTGATAATAAGCTTCTGCATCAGCGCTGTTGTTGTCGAATTTTGCATATCCGTTTTTATAATGCTTTAAGGCTTGTTTGTATTTGCGGGCTTTTTCGTAGAACAAACCGGTATAATAATCACCGATAGGGGATTCGGGGTATAACTTTAGAATCATATTTCCGAAGTCTTCGAGATACAAACCATCCTCCTTGTCTATAATGATAGGTTCAATGGCGAAAATATCCCGTTCACGTATTTTCATCCGGGTTCCGAACAGGTAATCTATTTCCACATATTTGTTTTCCAGATATGCAATGGCATCCGGCGGATCCAAATGAGCGACGTTTTTTTCAAATTCCTCTTTTGAAATAGCCGAATAAATATCAAAAATATGAGCCAAAGACGATGCTATGGCAAATGAAACCGCCGGAGTAGCGGTAGTGTCAAAATAATCGTATTTCAAACGGGTCAAATCGTTGTTCAACAACTGTAATTTTTTGAATGTATGTGAAATTTGTTCATTCCGTTTCCCGTCCATATAAGTGCCTCCGTTCATATAATAATACAATATCCTGTCTTTATCCCGGGCAAAACTGTTTTCCAGCATAGCCGGTATATCCGGTGCAATGATGGGATTGATTAGTACGTAGGCGTCAAATGCCGGTACATCTTCTATCACAAAATAGTTTACAAAATTTGCCGTAAGCCCGTATCCGGCTATTGTACGGAACGGGGATAACCGGTAATTGGACTGTAAAAATTGTAACAATTCCCCCCTGACGAACCGGTAAAACCGGTTACTTATCTCATTGGGTAAACTCGTCACTTTGTCGAAATCACAATCCGCCTCACGGGTTTTATTTTGAAAAATGCCCACCACTATCTGTTCGGGCGCCTTGTCACGGGCAGCAAACAGCGAAGCGTTCCCGACATATACATCGAACAGCCACTCGGCATCAAATACGATGGTCAATGGGTATAAACGCTCCTTGTCTTTGTCGTATGAAGGGGGAGTATATATTTTCAACATGCGGACTTCACCTAATTCCACGGAATTAAATTCCTTGGTAATAACTTTTTGAGCCAGGGTGGCAGTGCCGGATACGGAAAAGACCGCCAGCAATAAAACAAGATACCGTTTCATCATATCGATTGGTTTTTTAACGGTCAAAAGTAGGAAAATAAATTTATTTTTTTGAATACCTTTGCGGCAAAACAATAACCGGAAAATATGAGCAAAAGAAACTGGACTACCATCAAGGAATATCAGGATATCCTCTTCGAATATTTCGAAGGGATCGCCAAAATAACCATTAACCGCCCACAGGTATATAATGCATTCCGTCCGAAGACGAATTTTGAAATGCTCGATGCTCTCGATATTTGCCGGGAGCGAAATGACATTGACGTAGTCGTACTTACCGGCGCCGGTGACAAAGCATTTTGTAGCGGTGGAGACCAAAATGTCAAAGGTACAGGTGGTTATATCGATGACGACGGCGTACCGAGGCTCAATGTATTGGACGTCCACAAGCGCATCCGCGAACTGCCCAAACCGGTCATCGCTATGGTAAACGGCTATGCTATCGGCGGTGGGCATGTTCTACATGTGGTATGCGACCTGACCATCGCTTCCGAAAACGCCATATTCGGACAGACAGGTCCCAAAGTAGGTAGCTTCGACGGAGGATTCGGCTCTTCGTACCTCGCCCGGCACGTAGGACAGAAAAAAGCCCGGGAAATTTGGTTTCTGTGCAACCAGTACAGTGCCCACGAAGCAGAAAGAATGGGAATGGTAAATAAAGTCGTCCCGCTCGAACAACTCGAAGATACTACCGTAGAATGGTGTAAAACCATCCAAAAACGCTCCCCCTTGGCCATCCGGATGATCAAACGCGCACTGAACGCCGAACTCGACGGACAACACGGCATTATGCAACTCGCCGGAGATGCCACTCTAATGTATTACCTCATGGAAGAAGCGCAAGAGGGGAAAAAGGCATTTCTCGAAAAACGCGACCCGGACTTCAAAAAATACCCGAAATTTCCCTAAATCCGATTCATAACCGAACATATACTATTATGAAACGTATATTTGTCATCAGTATCCTTTTTTTCGCATTGTTCTCTTGTCAGAAATCCAACGAAGTACACCTGCACGGTTTTCTGGACGGATTGACGGAAAAAGATAATGAAATCATCCTTCGCAACAAGCAGGAAAAGCAAACCATCCCATTGACTCAAGGTGCCTTCGACTACAAAATGCCATTGGAAAAAGAAGGTATTTTCGACTTTTTCGTCAATAAAAATCTGAAATTCTCACTCTACCTCAAACCAGGCTATGACCTCAAAATCACAGCCTCTGCCAAGGATTTTCCCGCCAGCCTCCACTTCGAAGGAAAAGGAGAGAAAACCAATAATTTCCTCGCCGGAGTCAATGGCAAGTACAAAGCATTTCTCAAAGACAGAAAGTCCCTGCTCAAAAAAGACGAAAAGGAATTCCAATCCGCTATCAAGGCATTCAAAAGTGAAATGGACAAGCTGACCGGACAATCCGGCATCGAACCGTTTGTGTTGGAAAAAATTAAGAAGTCATTGCAGAATACCTACCGCAACCTCAACGCACAATACCGTACGGCACATGCGAAAACCTATTCTTTGGAACCCGGCGAAGAGTCACCCAAATTCTTCAATTTTGAAAAACATGGTGGCGGTACCGTATCTATGGACGACCTCAAAGGAAAATATCTTTATATCGATGTATGGGCTACTTGGTGCGGACCGTGTAAACGGGAAATTCCGTATATGAAAAAACTCGTCGATGAATTCCAAGGAAAGAACATCGAATTTATCAGCATTTCAACCGACAGGCCCAATGCACATGGAAAATGGGAAGAAATGGTCATAGACAAAGGGATGAAAGGCTTGCAATTATTCATGGGTAATGACAAATCATTTGCGCGTGATTACAACATCCGCAGTATCCCCCGGTTTATATTTATCGACCCCGAAGGCAAG
>CAZQPD010000032.1:0-27503 GCA_964595235.1 uncultured Polaribacter sp. | reverse complement strand
AACCGTGCATTCATCGCTATTTCTCCGGAATATTCCGATTGAACCTCTACAGTACTGCTCATGATATTTTCGCTGTCAGATGCCGTGATGGTCAACGATTTTTCCGACAGGCTGAATAGATAGTTATCCAGAATGGGCAGGGCGTTGGTGTGGTTGATTATGCCGTAAAGGTTTTGCAACTGTTTCAGTAATACACTGCTCGAAATGATGAATTTCATATACTTATTATTTGATAACGGAATGTGCAAATTTAATTAAAAAAAACATTTATGCGGGTAGATGGTAAACCCGGTGGGATTATTTTAGGGTCTGCTGAAAATCATTAGGGCAGGGCGTAAAGAAAATGTCCGGAGAACCGGCCTGCCGCGCCGGCTATTCAAGTGTGGAATGGCAATAGACTTTGATTTTTCTTGCATTTTTCCTTCAATAGATTTGTGTAATACTTTCATTTTCAACAGTCTGACAACGTAATAACAAGCCTATTCCACGGTTACGGATTTGGCGAGGTTACGCGGTTGATCGACATTTTTTCCGAGCATTACGGCTATGTGGTAGGAGAGTAATTGCAGCGGAATGGTGGTCAGCAGGGGGGAAAAAGCCTCGAAGGTTTCGGGAATTTCGATATAGTGGTCGGCGAGTTGTTTTACGGTGGTATCACCTTCGGTGATGATGGCGATGATTTTGCCGTTCCGGCTTTTTATCTCCTGGATGTTGCTGACGATTTTCTCATAATGCCCTTTTTTGGTAGCGATGACTACCACGGGCATATTGGCATCTATCAGGGCGATGGGTCCGTGTTTCATTTCGGCGGCGGGATATCCTTCGGCGTGGATATAAGATATTTCTTTGAGTTTTAATGCTCCTTCGAGTGCTACCGGGAAATTAAAGCCCCGCCCCAGGTACAGGAAGTTGGGCTTGTCTTTATAAATCTCTGCGATTGTTTTTATTTTTTCGTTTTTATCGAGTAGTGCTTCTACTTTCTTGGGGATTTCCAGCATTTCATAGAGGTATGCCTGGAAGCTGGGCAGAGAGATGTTTCCTTTTGTTTTTCCGAGTTTTAATGCCAGCAGTGCGAGTATGGTGATTTGGGTGGTAAAAGCTTTGGTAGAAGCCACTCCGATTTCCGGTCCTGCGTGGGTGTATGCGCCGGCGTGTGATTCGCGTGCGATGGATGAGCCTACCACGTTGCATATTCCGAATACGAATGCGCCGTTTTCTTTGGCGAGTTTTACGGCTGCAAGGGTATCGGCGGTTTCCCCCGATTGGGAAATGGCGATGACGATATCATCGGAAGTGATGATGGGGTTGCGGTACCGGAACTCCGAACCGTATTCCACTTCCACGGGGATACGGGCTATCTCTTCGAACAGGTATTCTCCTACCAGCCCGGCATGCCAGGAGGTACCACAACCCACCATGATGATGCGCCGTGCATTGAGGAAGCGTTCCAGATTGTCGTCCAAGCCGCTCATTTTGATAATTCCTTCCGCTGCCAGGACCCGTCCACGGTAGGTATCGGTAATAGCGATGGGCTGTTCGTAAATTTCTTTGAGCATAAAATGCTCATATCCGCCTTTTTCTATTTGTTCGAGACTGATTTCGAGTTCTTGGATATTGGGATTTTCTACCGGTACGTCATCTTTTATCCGGTAGATTTTTATATCTCTTCCTATCTTAACGATTCCGAGTTCTCCGTCTTCCAAGTAGATGACGTCTTTGGTATATTCTACGAATGGTGTGGCATCGGAAGCGATGAAGAATTCCCTGTTATCTTTTCCTATTCCTACGGCAATGGGGCTACCGAGTCTCGCTATGACGAGTTCGTCGGGTTTTTCCTTGTCGAACACGAGGATGGCATAAGCGCCTATGACTTGTTTTAGAGCGAGTTGTACTGCTTTGCCGAGTTTACAATTTTCTTGGGTTTTTATTTCCTCTATCAGGTTGATAAGTACTTCGGTGTCGGTATCGCTGCGGAAAGAGTATCCTCTGTCCATCAGTTCTTTTTTCAGGGTATCGTAATTTTCGATAATACCGTTGTGTACGATCACCAGATTACCCGATTGGGATACGTGGGGGTGGGAATTGACGTGGTTGGGTATGCCATGGGTAGCCCAGCGGGTATGTCCGAAACCTATTTGGCTGTCGCCGGAAAATTCTTTTTTTACTTTTTCGTGCAAGGCGCTTACTTTGCCTTTGGTCTTAATCACGGAGATGTCATTGCCGTCATATAGTACCACGCCGGCGCTGTCGTATCCCCGGTATTCCAGCCGTTGTAGTCCTTGGATGATGATGGGGTAGGCGTCGCGTTGTCCGATGTATCCTACGATTCCGCACATGATTTTCTTTTTATAACAATTAGCAATAGGGTTTATTCTTTTTCTGTATAGTAAATGACCAGGCGGGGCAATAGTTCTTCTTCAGCTGTGGCATTTCCATACAATACGACTCCTTCCGGGGCGCCGCTGTATTCGGTGATTTCTTTTCCGTTCATTTCAGAATTTATGATATCGATATCGTTTTCATAGACTTTGATAGCCAGGTCTTTCCATTGCAGGTCACTTTCCGGTTTTATAATTTCCGCTATCAAATCGGTAATGTGAAAACGGTAGAGTAGCGGATTGCCTTCATCGTCTTTTTCAAGTGTGGCGACAGGACCTCCGAGTTCATATGCTTTGTCGAGGTAGTGCCCGGGGTGTTCCGTATCATCTGTGCGGTTGTACAGGATGAGTGAGTTTACCTCGTGTTCGCCGCCAGGAGCTACATAGAATATCAATTGGGCGTCGTTTATCAGCCAGTTTTTGGTTTTGAGTTCGTCGAGCATATCGGGTGTCCCGTTGCCGTCGTAGTCTTCTCCGAACACTTTGAGTACGGTTGTGCTTCCGGCGGCTCCCTGTACAAATACTTTGTCTTCTCCCGATTGTGAGTCGGGGGATTGTAGATAGGGGTCTATTCCGGAACCGGAATAGTCGCGGTGGTAGAGGTTATAATGTACACCGCCGAGTTGAAATTGTTTGGTGAAAGGAGTATGGACGGACACGCCGGTCTCTCCGGTGACTCCGTCGTTGTCGAGGTCTTCGTCTTCGGCTTCATTCACTGTTGATAATGCGGTATAATACAGGTCCAGACGGATTTGATTCAGGTTCAATTTCATCAAAGCGCCGTCGTCAGCGGTATTTTGTACGGCTTTGAGAATGAGTCCGCGGAAATAGTAATTGAAGTTCGATTGGCTGGCGAATCCGGGTCCGCCGGCTTGGTCGATGAACAGGTCTTGGAAGTACTCCGTATCGAGGGGAATGTTCAGCGATGGTTTCAGGTCAGCTTCTTTGATGGAGTCTTTCATGTACAGTTCCCTGACGGAAAGGTCGGGATATTGCGGGTAACGGTACCTGTCGATGACTATCAGGGTATCGGTAAGGCTGGGGGTAACGCTGCCGTCGTATAGCAAGTCTCCTTCTATGGGTGCTTCATCGCTGTAATATGGTTTTGATTGTGAGGGGTCTCCGGGATCCAGCGCATTGAGGTAAGTGCCGTTTCTGAATATGCTGAGGTGAAAACTTTTATCGCCTTGTGTCCACACTTGTTCTTCGTCGTAGGCGAATTTCGGTGTACCGTTGTCATGACTTCCGTCGGGTACGGTCTTGAAAGGAATGTGCAACATGACGGAATCCAGGGTAGCTTCGGTGCCGTAGTCATCAGCTTCGGAGGGGAGCAAAAGTTGTGATACTACGGAGGCTTCGAAAGTGCCGAAAGTAGGAGAATGCCAGACCCCCAACAATTTGTCGCCACTGAGGAGTTCCCCGTCTGTGCGGTTTCGCTCTATGGGTAATGTATAAGCGATGACTCCTGTATTGAATTGAGAAGTATTATAAACGTTGTTTTCTACGATTTGGGTGCCTACGTTGTCTAGTTCGTCTTGGCAGGACAACAGGGATACGGACAGCACCGCGGATATGATAATGATGCTGAAAATCTGAAATTTGCTAATGTTCATAAATTGAATTTATATGAGATTAATCCATGTGTAATTCTTTGCGGTAAAATTCCAAATAGGTTTCTTCGAAATTTTCCATACCGGGGGTTTCCATAGCCAGATTGCCGAGTTTTTTTACGTATTCGACTATTTCGTCCGACAGGTTATCCGAGGCGAAAATCACCCGGTCGGCATATTCTACCGCTTTCTTTTGCAGGTCGATAAATGTTGTGGATTTCAGGTCGTTGATGTCTTTTTCGGGGAGTTCGTCGAAAGCTATTTTAGCGGAAAGCTTATCGCTCAAATGCCCTTGGAAAGCATCATCGTAGAGGGATACTACGATCTTGCTGTCACGGAATAATGCGTCGTCTTTGTAATAATGTTTCAGGTACATGGGTATGAGTGAAGATATCCAACCGTGCAGGTGGATGATGTCGGGTGCCCAATTGAGTTTTTTGACGGTGGTGATAACGCCCTTGGTAAAGAATATCAGCCGTTCGTCGTTGTCCTCGAACAAATTTCCTTCTTCGTCGTGGAACATGGCTTTGCGTTTGAAGTATTCTTCATTGTCGATGAAATATACTTGCATACGTTCTTTGGGTATGGAAGCTACTTTGATGATAAGGGGGGTATCGATATCATCGATAATCAAATTGGCACCGGAGAGGCGGATGACTTCGTGCAGTTGGTGCCTGCGCTCGTTGACAAGTCCGTAACGGGGCATAAACACGCGTGTCTGCCCACCTTTGCTATGTAGTAAACGGGCGGATTCATAGCTCATTAAGGACACTTGATTTTCCGGGCGATAAGGCATCACCTCGGATGATACGGTTAAGACTCTCTTTTCTTTCATACGGTTACGGCTTCATTAAAATTTTTTGCCAATAAAGACAAATATATAACATGCAAAAATACAAAAAAATACCTTTTGTTTTGAGAGTTTTATTTAAGTTTGCTGCGTAATTTACAATCGGTTCGATGCAAGTATTTACCGGCAGTCGTAATTTGAGGGCATTTTTATCGGCTCAACGCACAGGAAAGCGTTTGGGTTTTGTACCGACCATGGGGGCATTGCACCGTGGGCATTTGTCCTTGGTCAAAGGGTCTATTGCAGAGAATGATTTGACGGTGGTCAGCATATTTGTGAATCCTACCCAGTTTGACAACGAGGAGGATTTGCTCAAATATCCCGTGTCATTACAACGGGATCTGGCATTGCTCGAAGCCGGGGGTTCCCCGGTGGTTTTCGTACCGGATGTAGCCGGTATTTACGGTGAGAAACCGGTGCGCCGGATATTCGATTTCAACGGCTTGGACAAGACGATGGAAGGGGCGTTCAGACCGGGGCATTTCGACGGAGTCTGGACGGTGGTTCGCCGTTTGTTCGGGATTATAGAACCCGATACGGCATATTTCGGAGAGAAGGATTTCCAGCAATTACAAATCATACGCCACATGACAGCCCGGGAATCTCTGCCGGTACGTATTGCCGGGCTTCCCATTGTGCGGGAAGAAGACGGGCTGGCTATGAGTTCGCGAAACCGCAGGTTGACTCCCCGCCAACGGCAGGCGGCGCCCGCCATTTACCGCGCTTTGCAGCAGGTCAAGCGGATGTTTGGCACGAAAAGTGTACGGGAACTTCCGGAATGGTTTATCGACGAGATTTCTTCATATCCGGAATTGAAACCCGAATATTTCTTCATAGCGGAAGAGTCTACCCTCCAGCCGGTCGAATCCATAATTCCCGGCGGGAAATACAGGGCTTTTACTGCGGTATATGCAGGCAAAATCAGGTTGATAGACAACATTCCCCTCTATAATACGCAACAATAAAATTTATTAGCAGATGCTGATACAAGTCGTCAAGTCAAAAATTCACCGCGTCGAGGTCACCGGTGCCGATTTGAACTATATCGGTAGTGTCACTATCGATGAAGATTGGATGGATGCCGCCGGTATCATCCGGGGGGAGAAGGTTCAAATCGTCAATATCAACAATGGTGAGCGGTTGGAAACCTATGCCATACCGGGTGAAAGAGGCTCCCGGGTACTTACTCTGAACGGTCCTGCCGCCAGGAAAGTGCAGAAAGGGGATATCGTTATCATTATTTCCTATGCACTGATGGATTATGAAAAGGCAAAAAATTTCTCCCCTTCCATCATTTTTCCGGAAGACTGAATGCGGTAGAGGAGTGTTTTTTCCCTTAGTAGCCCGAAGCCATATACTCAATAGCGGGGGTTACCACCCTTACCCATAGATCGCCCAATTCTTCAGTGTATTGTGGGTCTAATTCCTTGACGGTTTTTCGCAAACTCTCTATCCAATAAGGATAATATTTAGGGTGGATAGCGAGGTTTTTTCTACTGTGGTAAACCCTGAGTTCCTTCATGCAGAATTTTCCGGCATAGACTCCTTGTGCATACATGATGGTGCAGTTTATCCCTTGCCGGAGCAAGAAGGTGATTTGGCTGAAGTCGGTTTCGGTAAAGTGTGGTGCTATTTCCGGGTTGCTTTCCACCAGGATATCGAGGAATCTCAATATCATATCCTGTTTGAGAAAGCAACGGGCGAAACTCCGTTTTACCGCTTTGATTTCGTTAGGATGAAATTTTTGTTTCATAGCAATTTTATTTTTTTGATAATGCGGGATTTTCAATATACATATTCATTTCCATTGGGTTATTGTCATAATGGAAGCTGGCGGGAGGCAGGGTTGTGGACGTGTTTTTATAATAACCGTTTTCTATGATGTCCAGTGTGGCACCGAGCAGGGGTTCGCCGGGGTCTCCGAGTATTCCCATATTTCCGGGATTTTCATATAGTTCGTAGTCGGGTGGAAATCCACCGGGGGCGTATTCACCGTTTACATTAATTTCTTTCAACACAATGGGTTGTATCGCCCATTTATGGTCGGGGTTTAGGTCGTCTTTGGTAAAATCAGGGGAGTCATACAGGGTGATGGAAGCGGCGTATTTGCCGTGAGTGGTACCGCCGATGGTAATGATATCGATGTAGGGATTCAGTGCGTTAATCACCAATTCGCTGGCAGAGGCGGAATCAGAAGTGGTAATGATGAACAGCCTGGTCAGATAGAGATTGTTCAAAAAGGTACCGTCGTTCATTTCGTTGGTAAACAGGTTGACAGCCCAGTCCGGATGGTTTTGTTCCAACCATTGGCTTATTTTACTGTTCCACACTTCGCGGGTAAATATTTGTCCTTCGAATTGCCCGGTAATCATCCCTGACAGGTAGATGGCAGTAGCCACCGAGCCGCCTCCGTTGTACCGCAGGTCGAGTATCAGGTCGGTAATTCCTTCGTTTTGAAAATAGGCGAATGCATCGTTGAGCTGATGGTCGTAGTTCGATACGAAAGCATTGTATAACAAGTATCCCACTTTGCCCGCCTGGGTATTGAAAGTGGTGTAAACCTGAATAGGATTTTCGTCGTATTCCCCTTTGGTGAGGCTGATGTGTTCCCCGGTGGGAGTTATTATAACGCTTTGATTTTCCGCATCATAGGAATAGGTGCCCATATCCAGGGTGTATGACTCCGAATCGATGAGTAATTCCCTGTAATTGGATACGTTCAGCGCGGTGCCGTTCACCGAAGCAAATACGTCTCCACGGCTGACATTTTCCGCTTCGGCGGGGGTACCGGGAATGATATAACGCACTACACCGAACAGTTGGTCGCTACCTTCCGCCCTCCGGTATAGTTTGATTTTTGCACCGGTAGTCTTTCGCACACCTTGGAAGTAAGCTTCCAGTTCTTCATAATCATCCACTATCCACGACCATTTGTCCACGACATTCCGTTTCCAAATCAGGGTTTCGAAAAAATCTTCGGGATGGTCATATGTTCCGGCATATTCTTGTAATTCTTGCAACGTCTCGAAACGGTCGTCTGACAGGGCGGGTACGGAATCTTGCCACAGGTAGTAATTGTTCATCCCTTTCCAAATGAACTCATTGATTTCCCCGGCAAGTGATTGCGGGATATTGTCCTCTTTTTTGCAGCCGGACAACATTATGATTGTCAATAGAGGAAAAATGATATACTTGCGTATAAAAACAACCATTTGTTCATTTTTAGGCAGCGCCAATACAACATATTGGCGCCGTCAGGAACGTCAAAGGTAAGAAAAAAATAGCAATTATTCCCCGCTTTTGAATTTTATATCGGGGTGTTCACTACATTCTGTGTTGTACAGGGCCAAGCCGCTTTTTTTCCATTTGGCATACACACCCAATTTGGCAGATGCATCGGCGGGGCGGTCCACGGCGATGCAGGTGAGTGTGGTAATTTTACCGGCGTCCATAGTGGTGAGTGTGTTGTTGTTCCCGTTTTTCAGGTTGAGATAGACCAGGGGGTTGTTATAACACTTCAATGTAGTGAGGTGTGGGTTTTGGCTCAGGTCCAAATGGGTTATTTTGTTATCAGGAATATAGAGTGTGGTGAGGGCGGGTAAGTGTTTGGTGTTAATTTCTTTTAGTTGGTTTCCCCCGGCGAATAGTTCTTCGAGTTTTGCATTTTCCGGAAGGAATAATTCTTTTAGTGCATTGTTGTTAATTTCCAGGATTTTCAGTTCCGGATTGGCGGAAAAGTTGAATTGTTCCAGCCGGTTGTGGTCGAGATAGAGTTTTTGCAAGTAGGATAGATTGTCGATGTTCAGTGAAGCGATAGCATTGTTGTCTATTTTCAAAGAATTGACCAGTGGTATTTTTTCGAAGTTTATTCTTAGGAGGTCGTTATGTGAAGCGTCTAATGCGTTTAATTCGGGGTTGTTCAGAATCAGTTTTTCGATTTTGTTGCCACTGCAATTTACATCCTTTAGTTTTTTGTTATAGCTCAGGTTCAATGTGTGTAGTTCGTTGCCCGAGCAGTCGAGTTGTTCCAGTAGCCTCAATGCGTTCAGATTGAGTACGGCAAGGTTGTTTTCTGCGCAATTCAGTTTTGTCAAATTCAGGCATACTCCCAGTCCTATCGAGGTGAGTCGGTTGTGTGAAACGTTGATTTTGATTAGTTTGGGTGTGTTATTCAGGTTGACCTGGTCGATTCTGTTATGGGCAATATTGAGTTTTTCGAGGTCATAACATTCGGAGAGGTCTATGGAGGCGATGTTGTTGTTCTGGCAGAACAGGGTTTTGAGTTTGGTCAATCCCGATACATTGAGTTCGTTCAGGTTGTTATTATAACAGATAACCTGTCTAAGTTCTTTGTTCTGCGACAGGTCCAAGCTGGTGAGTTGGTTGTCATTGCAGATGAGGATTTGGAGGTTGATCAATTGTTCGATGCCTTTGAGGCTTTTGATATTGCGGTTGGATACGTCCAATTTGAGGACCGTTTCGGCGGCATCGAGCGGTAGTGCTCCGTTGGGTTCGCCTTGGTCGTATCCCGCATCGATCAAAGCTTTTTCGAAAGCAGGATCTACGATTCCGATACTACATGAAGTAGAATAGGCGGCTTCTTTGTCCTTGAACCAGGTATCGGGGACACGCATTGGGTCATCCACTTCGATACAATCCAATTGGGGATTGTACGTGGCATTCAGTACGCTGATTTGATCATTGTGTCCGTTCTTGACAGAAAGGGCACGTAAGTTATTGTGTGAACAGACTACCCGGGTGAGTTTTTTGAGTGGGCTAAGGTCCAGTTTTTCAATAAAGTTGTGTCCACAATTGATTTTCTTCATATTTACATTCCCGGAAAGGGAAAGCTCGGTCAAGCGGTTGTTGTTACAATTCAGGTATTCCAGGGTGGGGGATGCCGCATTTAGCGAAGCGATTTGATTGCCGCTACAGGAAAGTTTTCGTATCACCGGTAATCCGGAAATGTCGAGTTCTTCGAGAAGGTTGTTACCACAGGAAAGGAACTCGAGGTAAATGTTTTTATCCAACAATAATTGCTCGATTTTGTTATCGTTGCAGATGAGTTTTTTTAGATTTGTATTGTATTCGATGTTAAGAACGGAAATTTTATTTCTGGAACAGTTGAGGACTTCCAATGCATGAAACTTTTCTATTCCCGTCAGGTCATAAATGTTCTTTCCGGACATATTGAGTTCGGTGATTATCGACAAATTATCTATCAAGGCTTGTCCATTTACTATGCCGTCCCGGTCAATCCCCTGTTCGATAAGGGCTTTTTCGAAGTTCATGCCGGGTATTACGACCACATCTTGTGCGCGGACATATAGTAAGCCGGAAAAAATGAGTATAATAAATAATATACGGGAATTTTTCTCCATTTTCATAAGTGCTTTTGTTTTGGATATTTGGATACGACCATAATAATTACATTTATTATGCACTTTGGTGGAGAAAGTAAAAGCAAATGACTTTGCAAAGTTACAAAAATTATTCCACCGGAAAAGTCACTGCAATTTTTTTGCCAAAGAAGTTTTTAGATTTCATAAAAAATTGTAATTTCGCCGCTCGTACACATATAATAAATAAGATATGGCAGTATATAAGAAAAGAGATAAAACGGCTAAGCAAATACGCAAAGAGCGCAGTAAGATAGAAAGTGAGAGCACCACGAAGGAAGTTTTCGAAGGGCTTGACACTACGGCGGGCAAGGCGGAAGCATGGATATTAAAGCACCAGAACCGCATATTGACGGTAATGGGTGTGATAGTAGTAGGAGTGATAGGCTATATGTTGTATTTGAAATACATATTAGGTCCCAAAGAAATAGAAGCAGCCGACGAACTCGCTTATCCGCGGGCATATTACGAGCAAGCTTTGACTGCCCAACAACAGAAAGATTCCCTTTTCCTGTTGGCATTGAACGGAGGGGAAGGACACGATGGATTGTTGGGAATTGCCGAACGTTATTCGGGGACCAATGCCGCTAATTTGGCTCACTACTATGCAGGTATGGCTTATTTGAAATTGGGCGAATTCAAGAATGCTGTGGAGCATCTCGATGCATTTGATTCCGATGACCCCCTGCTGAATGCCGAAGCATATGGCGCTATGGGAGATGCATTTGCCGAATTGGGCGGCGATTATATGAAAGACGCATTGGAATATTATGAGAAAGCCGTCCGGAGTAGTGATAATTCCTTGACTACTCCATATTATCTTAAGAAAGCGGGGATGATGGCATTGGAGCTGAAACAAAACGCTAAAGCCGCCGGTTACTTCAATCGCATCAAGGAAGAATACAACACAACCGATTATGCCAAAGATATCGATTTTTATATCAACTTGGCTAAAGCCGGATAATTAGAGCCTGCTGAAAATCACAAAGTAACAGTGGTACGGTAACTGTATTGTCACCCCGGAGAAAGTAACGATGAACGGGGAACGATACCTGTCCCGAAGCATTTAATGATTTTGAACGAAATCGGAAAAATCGCCCGAAAATATTGGGACGAAATTCCGCGACATTTCCCGTTTATCCGGTTGGACGAAATGGTGGTCATGCCCAATCATATTCATGGGATTTTGTAGATTAATAATGATAATCCCGGTGGCGGTGACGTTCGTGGTAGAGACGTTGCATGCAACGTCTCTACCACGAAAAAAATTTTCCCGGCAGAGCCCAATTTAACATTTGTAGTGCCTACAAAAAATCTTATACGACTGTAACACAATGGTTTAACTAACAAAATGTGCGAAGTCAGGAGGAATAATTTTACTGCTTACCTGCCTTGCGTTTTTTCTTTGAAAGGAAATAACCCGCGACAACAGCTATGATAAACAAGAAATAGCCGGCAAGGCTATAATTGCCCCCGGTTTTTACAATTTGAGGTTCGAATATGAAGCGGATATTGTGGTCGCCGGCAGGCAAGGATAATGCCCGGAGTACATAGTTCGCCCGGATGACAGGTAGCGGGCTACCGTCAACATATGCCTTCCAGCCGTGGGGATAGTACATTTCAGAAAAAACGGCAAGTCCGCCTTGTGATGAATGGTACTCATACTTGAGTTCATTGGGGAGGTAAGAAATCATTTTGATAGAATCCCGGTCGTCTGCTGGCTGGAAATTTCTCAAATACCTTTTGAATGCCATATTGACTACCGCCGTTTGGTTATCCAGGCTGTCCAGTTCTCTTATTTCCATATCGGCATTATCAGCCCATTTTATCCTTTTTACGAACCATGCCGGACCATATGCTCCGGGATTGAGCTGTGCTACCGGTTCGCCTTTCCCGCCGGGCACGATCAAATATTTGGTGTTCAACATGTTCAGCACTTCGAAGTTGTTCTTATTTACTTGATAATCAAATAATTCTTGGTACCTCCTGGGTTTGGCGGCATGGTATCCCCCGATGGATTTGTGAAAATACGAAGTGGTCCCGTCCGATAGCGGATTTACCGTAAAGTTTGCCACCCTGAAATAACCGGTATCTTTCCATATTTCCTTGTCGGCGGCACCCGGCACGAAGGGTTTGTCCATAACGGCTGCCGGCACGAAATCACCGCTGTTTACATACCTTCTGTCCACACTCCACAAATCGAGCAGAAACAAAGCGCCTATGACGAGCACCAACAGGTATGACGAAAGGCGTTTCCGGATATACAACCATAGCCACAATGCCGTAGCGAAAACCAATGCCAATGTATGGATGCTGTCTCTACGCAACAGGCTTACCCGGTCTCTGACCAATGCTTCTTGGAGCCCTTCGACTGAAGCAAACCGGGCATCGCCGAGCGCTTCGAAAGAGAAAATTTGCGGGGCTATCAATAAGAAAAACAAACCGGTACCGGCGGTGATATACAAGCTGTATTTGAGCGCTTTGGTAGCGGAATCCCCGCCTTGGAGCTCGATGAATCTGGACAAACCCAATATGCCCAACACGGGAATCAGCAATTCCAAAATGACTTGTATGGAGGATACCGCCCGGAACTTGTCGTACAAAGGAACATGGTCGATAAAGAAATCCGTGAGGAAAGAAAAGTTCTTTCCCCAACTCAACAACAAAGAAAGGACAATAGCCGTCAATATCCATCCTCTGTGCCGGATGCCGGGTAAGAACAATGCCATGACAAACAGAAACACGACTACAGCCCCGACGTATGCCGGTGCCGCTACGATGGGTTGTTCCCCCCAATACATGGGAGCGTTCTTTACAAATGTACGCGCATCGGAAGCCCCGAATTTATCCCTCAACAACCGGTACGTATGGCTGTCGCTTCCCAGGTTTTCAGCATTCGACCCGCCGGTCAGCCGGGGGATAAACAAATTAAAACTCTCCAATATCCCATAGCTGTATTCGGTGATATATTCTTTGTCGAGCCCTCCTGTTCTTTCTTTCTTTTTTCCGCCGGGTGTCAGGGTGAGTTCCGAAGGGCTACGGGTACTCTCTTTGGAGTATTCACGCGTGGGCAACAAATGGTTCGCATTCATTAGCAATGCCAATATACCACTGAATATCCAAACGCCTGTTTTCCGGAAATATTCCGGTAAGCGTTTTGACTTGATATGCTCTTTCAATTCGTATATACCAAAGATAACCAGGATAAAAAACAAATAATAACTCATCTGTATATGCCCCGCGGCTATCTCCAATCCGGCAGACAAGGCGCTGACGGTAAATCCCAACAGGTAACGCCCTTTGAACAGCCACACCGCCCCGGCGAGTACCGCCGGCATATATGCGATGGCGTGTGCTTTGGCATTGTGCCCTACTCCGAGAATGATAATCAGGTAAGTGGACAGCCCGAAGGCAATACTGCCGGCGGCAGCCGGCAAAATGTCCGTTCCGAATGCCCGCATGAGAAGGAAAAAACCGATGAAATACAAGAATACATATCCGGCAGGTACCGGCAATACGCGAAGTATGCGGTCTAACTTCTTTAAGTAATCATGGGGATAATGCGCGCTGATTTGATAAGCGGGCATTCCGCTGAAAGCGGAACCCGTCCAATACGGTTCTTTGTGATGTTCCCGGCGGAAATCCACAATCTCCTTCGACATACCTTTGAATTGTACTATGTCGCTTTGGTAGAGTTTTTTCCCTTGCAACAACGGGTAAAAGTACGCAATGGAAACCGCTGCGAATACGGCAATAGCCACCAGGCTGTAGATATATTTTTTTTGCATGGTTTATTCTTTTTCGATGGTTATGTCCGGATTGACGGATAATAGTTCTCCGATAAATTCGTCTGCCCGTTCGGGACTGATGTAAATGTCGTCAAAACGGTTATACAAAATTTTCAAACCTCCCCGCGCACGGGCTACTTTCATACCGGAATACACGGTAGTGTCTTTGATGATTTTCCGTATGGAACGGATGGGAATTTTCCCTTTGGATAAGCCGTAATAATAGGTGAGGTAGCCGTCTTTTATCTCGTAGGAAATGCTCCTGTATATGTAAGCCAACAGGAGTGTGACCAGCAGATTAAACCCCTGGACATACCATTGTATGCTACCGTCATTTTGCCAGTCTGCATAGAGCATAAAGATGAGAAACAACAAATACAACAAGCCTATGCCGTCGAACAATTTATCATTTTTACTCTTGTATTTCAAGGTATCCGGGTTTTTGCAGAGGCTAATATACCAAGAATTTTCATAACGCGTATGGGGCGGAATAACATTTGGCGGAAGCCGGAAAAAAACAAACGGCGGATAAATCCGTACATTGAAAAAAAACGTATATTTGCAGGCTCAAAATTAACTGGTTATTAATCAAAATAGAATCAAATGAATCACTACGAGACTGTTTTCATTTTGAATCCCGTTTTATCTGAAGAGCAGATAAAGGAAACAGTAAAGAAGTTTGAGGACTATTTACTATCGCAGGGTGCCGAAATGATTTGGAAAGAAGATTGGGGGCTGAAGAAATTGGCATACCCCATCCAACGCAAGAAGAGCGGCTTCTACCACCTCTTTGAATTCAAAGCGGAGGGTAGTGTCATCGCTCCTTTCGAACTCGAATTCCGCCGGGATGACCGCATATTGCGTTACCTGACGGTAAAATTGGACAAATACGCTCAAGAATGGGCGGAAAAGAGAAGAAGCAGGATTAAAGAACAAAAAAGCGAATAGTCATGTCATCAAAGATAGAACAACAAGCCAACGAAGGCAACAAAGGGGAAGTACGTTATCTCACCCCGCTGGAAATAGAGACCAAAAAGGTAAAAAAATATTGCCGTTTCAAGAAGAAAGGCATTAAGTATATCGACTACAAAGACCCTGAATTCCTCGCCTATCTGGTGAATGAACAAGGGAAGATCTTACCGCGCCGTATTACCGGTACGTCATTGAAATACCAGCGCAAAGTGGCACAAGCCATCAAACGCGCCCGCCATTTGGCATTGATGCCCTATGTGACGGATTTGTATAAATAACCCTAAAAGACGAATTACGTTATGGAAATCATATTAAAAAAAGATGTAGAAAACCTGGGGCTCAAAGACGATATAGTAGAGGTAAAGAACGGCTACGCACGAAATTATCTCATTCCCCAAGGTTTTGCGGTACTCGCTACGCCTTCCGCCAAGAAGGTACATGCCGAAACCCTCAAACAAAGAGCCCATCGTGAAGCCAAGCTCATCGAAGATGCCAAAGCCAAAGCCGAAGAGCTGCAGCAAGTGAATATCAAATTGATAGTAAAATCAGCCGACGGGGTAAAATTGTTCGGTTCGGTGAACAATTCCCATATCCAGGAAGAACTCGCCAAGCAAGGCTTCGAGATCGACAAGGGAAGAATCAGTATAGACGGCCGGAATATAAAACGGGTGGGGAATTATGTAGCCCATATCCGGTTGCACAGGGAAGTTACTACGGATGTACCTTTCACCATAGAAGCCGACCCGGACAGCATCATCAAGAAGCATAAAGCCAAAAAAGCCGAAGAAGAAGCCGAAGCAGCAGCAGAAGCTACTCCGCAAGAAGAAAATATTTTCGAGAAAAAAGAAAGTATAGACGAAGTATTGGATATGCTCGGCGGCAAGAAAACCAAAGAACCGGAAGAAGGCTCCGTACAGGATGAGCCCACGGCTGAAGCGTCAGAAGAGAACTCCGGCGGGAACTCCGGAGATTCCGTAGAGCAAGAAAATTAACATTTGTTGATAATTTTGTAACGAAAAACCGGAACGAATGTTCCGGTTTTTTTATATATATGCCTATATTTACCCCATAACTAACCTATTAAAACCAATCCAACGATGAAAAAATTATTCTACTTTCTCTTGCTGTTGCTTACCACAGCGGGATTTGCACAGGTTACCACCTCGAAAATACAAGGTACGGTTACCGATTCCGCCGGACCTCTCGAAGGGGTAAATATTGTCGTCAAGCACCTGCCTACCGGAACGGTATCGGGTACGGTATCACAGTTTACCGGTGATTACAGTATCATTAACTTGAGGGTCGGGGGACCCTATACCATCACCTTTAGCTATGTGGGGTACAAAGATGTGGTATTCAACGATATATATCTCGATTTGGGAAAGACTACCAATATCGATGTAGTGATGCAATCCGAAAGCAACCAACTGGAAGAAGTAGTCATTACGGCGACCAAAGACAATACTTTCAACAGCGGGCGTACCGGAGCCGAAACCAGTGTGGGTGAAAAAGAAATAGCCACACTCCCCACCATCAGCCGTTCGCAGTTCGATTTTACCCGTATGGAGCCTGCAGCCAGCGGAGGTTCGTTCGGAGGGCGAAACGACCAGTTCAACAACTTTTCACTCGACGGGTCCATATTCAACAACCCCTTCGGCTTGGATGCCGCCACACCCGGCGGACAGACCGAAGCACAGCCCATATCCCTGGACGCCATCGACCAGATTCAAGTATCCATGGCACCTTATGATGTTACCCAAGCCGGCTTTACAGGCGCTACAATCAATGCGGTAACCAAGAGCGGTACCAATACACTTTCGGGTACGATATATAGTTTCTACCGCAACCAGGATATGACAGGAAGTAAGATCAATAAAGAAGACATTTTCGTTCCGGATTTGAGCCATTTCCAAGGTGGTTTGAGTCTCGGTGGTCCCATCGCCAAGGACAAGGTGTTTTTCTTTATGAATCTCGAAAGGGAATACCGTACCGATGCATCGGCATGGATACCGGACAACGGTGACGGTGTACAAGCCATCAACGAATCCAGCGTACTCGAATCGGATATGCAAGCCGTACAACAAGCCCTGCTCAACCTCGGGTACGACCCCGGAGCATATAAGAACTTCACCCACGTCACCGAATCGTGGAAAGGGATTTTCAAATTGGATTTCAACCTGAATTCCAAGAACAGGCTCGCCCTCATCTACAATTTCCTCGATGCTTCGAAAGAAAAACCCGCCCACCCGACCGCACTCGGGTTCAGAGGACCCAATGCATCCATCTTACAATTCGAAAACACGGGATATCAAATCAACAACATATTGAACTCCTATCTCGCCGAATTGAACTCCGACCTCGGTGACGGGATATCGAACAAATTGCAAGTCGGCTATTCGCATTTCGACGACTTCCGGAATCCGAAATCCACACCGGCACCCACCATCACCATCCAGAACGGAGCAGGTTCTAATTACATCATCGCCGGGCACGAACCTTTTTCCATCCACAACCGGCTGGACCAAAAGGTATTCCAGTTCACCGACAACCTGAACTACATGCTCGGAAAACACGTGCTTACCTTGGGTGTATCGTACGAAAAATTTAAATTCGGAAACTCTTTCAACCTCGGATTCTACGGTGCGCAAGGCGTCTTTTTCCCCTCCTATGCCAGCGTGTCGGACTTCCTGGCTGATGCAGGTCCCGGAGGCGGATTGGAAGCACAACTTCAAGCCGCTATTGCCGCTGACGAAGCATATAATGCCGCCGGAGAAGGCGTAGCCGGAGGGTGGAATTATTACAAACTCAATGTAGGACAAGCCGCTCTCTATACCCAAGACGAATTTTCGATAACCGATAACTTCACCCTGACTTACGGACTGCGGATTGACAAGCCACTGTATTTCGATACACCGCGTCTCGCCGAGGAATTTATCGCCACCCAATGTTGTTATAACCCCACCATCCCCTATACCGACCCCGATACGGGCGAAGATTTTTACTTCGATTCTACCCAAATGCCTACGGGTAAAGCCATATTCTCTCCCCGACTCGGGTTCAACTATGATGTCAAAAACGACAAATCATTGCAAATACGGGGTGGTTCCGGAATTTTTACCGGAAGATTGCCCTTCGTATGGATAGGTAATCAAGTGGGAGCACCCAACTTCTGGTTCTACCAAGTGGTCGATCCCGATTTCGAATGGCCGAGAGTATGGAAAAGCAGTTTGGGAATAGACAAGAAATTCGAAGGAAACTTGACCATAACCACCGATTTCTCTTATACAAAAGATTTAAAAGCCGCCCATGTACAAAACTGGGGGTTAAAACAACCGACCGGCACTCTGCAAGGCGTGGACAACCGCCCCGTATATTTGGACAGCGACAAAGGAAACCCGGCATATGTATTGACCAATTCCGACAAAGGAAGAGCTATCAACGCTTCGGTCAAATTGAGCAAACGCTTCGATAACGGACTCTATATGATGTTGGGATACAACTATCTCGATGCCAAAGACGTAAACTCCATCGAAGCCGAAATTACCGGAGATGCCTTTGTATTCAATCCCGCTTACGGAAATGTAAACAACGATGTGTTGTCCTATTCCAAATACGGCGACAAACACCGCGTCATAGGAGTTATAAACAAACAATTCAAATACGGAAGCAACGATAAATTCTACACCGGACTGTCCACCTTCTTCGAATATGCCCAAGGTAACAGGTTCTCTTATACTTACGGAGGCGATATCAACGGCGACGGTTCGGGTATGAACGACCTGATCTATGTGCCCACTACCCAAGAAGTAACACAAATGACTTTCTCGGGTGATGCCGCACAACAAGCCGCACAAATGGAAGCTTTCGAACATTACATTCAGCAAGACGAGTATTTGAGCAGTATCCGCGGACAATACGCCGAGCGCTACGGTGCTATCAGCCCTTGGAGGGGAAGGATAGACTTCAAATTCATTCAAGGAATGAAATTGGGAGCTAACCGCAAGGTGGAATTCAGTCTCGATATACTCAACCTGGGTAATTTGCTCAATTCGGACTGGGGCATAGTACAGATTCCGACCAATGTACAACCTATCGGTGTAGTAGTGGATGATAACCAAAATCCCGTTTATACCTTTGCCGGCGATTCCAATATGGAAACCTTCGTTAGCGATACGAGCTTACTCTCGCGCTGGCAAGTACAAGGGGGGTTGAGGTTCTCCTTCTAAATTCCTACGTCATTTTTTACGGAAGGCTTGCCATGCGGCAAGCCTTTTTTTATTAATTTAGCCTTACGAAAAAAAAGCCCACCCCTGATGGCATACGATATCGACATAGAGAAGGAGAAAAAAGAACTCACACGCCGGTACAAAGACCTGTTGAAAGATTCATACCAGAACTTGTCCCTGTCGGAGAAAGGTCTGGTACGCAGGGCTTTTAATTTCGCCGTAGAAGCCCATGCCGGGCAAAGGAGGAAAAGCGGCGAACCTTATATCTACCACCCAATCGCCGTGGCAAAAATTGTCGCCAAAGACATAGGGCTCGGAGCGGTATCTATCGCTGCCGCCCTGTTGCACGATGTAGTGGAGGATACCGAATATTCACTGGTGGATATCGAAAGGCTGTTCGGCGACACCATTGCCCGTATCGTGAACGGGTTGACCAAAATATCCCATTTGCGCAAAGACAACGCCTCTATACAAGCGGAGAATTACCGCAAACTCTTGCTCACACTCAACGACGACGTCAGGGTGATACTCATCAAGATAGCCGACCGCTATCACAATATGCAGACACTCGACGCCATGCCGGTTCATAAGCAAGAACGCATCGCCTCCGAAACCTTGTTTATCTACGCCCCTTTGGCTCACAGGCTGGGACTATATACCATCAAGACCGAACTGGAAGACCTGGGGCTCAAATACACCGAGCCGGACGTGTATTACGACATAGCCCGCCGTATCCGCGAGACCAAGACAGAGCGGGATAAGTACATAGAAAATTTCAGTCAAATCATCCGCGGTGCCCTCGAAAAATCCGGATTCGAGTTCAAGATACTGGGGCGTACCAAGTCCATCTATTCCATACGCCGGAAAATGCTCAAACAATCCGTAGGCTTCGATGAAGTATATGATAAATTCGCCATTCGTATCATTTTCAAGCAGATATCCGACCACGTCAAGCACGATGCATGGAAGATATATTCTATCGTCACCGATCATTTCACCCCGAATCCTACCCGGTTGAGAGATTGGATCAGCCAGCCCAAATCCACCGGTTATGAAGCCCTGCATACCACTGTGATGGGCCCGGAAGGCAAGTGGGTGGAAGTACAAATCCGTTCCGAACTCCAGGATGAAATCGCCGAAAAAGGATATGCCGCCCACTATAAATACAAATACGGAAAAGAACGGGAAACAGGACTCGACGACTGGCTCAACAAGCTGAAAGACATACTGACAGAAGCGGACGAAAACGCCGTGGATTTTGTCGAAAATATCAAACTGAACCTGTATTCCAAAGAAATATACGTATTTACCCCTGCCGGGGAAATAAAATCCCTGCCCAAAGGAGCCACCCCTGTGGATTTCGCCTATGCCGTTCATACCGAAGTGGGTGAGCGCTGCCGCGGAGCCAAAGTAAACGGAAAAATCGTGCCTCTGAACCGCGAGCTCAACAACGGCGACCAAGTGGAAATCATCACTTCGCCTAACCAGAAACCCAAACTGTCATGGCTGGAGTTCGTCGTTACTTCCAGGGCGAGAAGCAAGATAAAAAATGCACTGAAAGAAGAAAAAAAGAAAGTCGCAGCGGAAGGCAAAGACATGCTCGAACGCAAATTGAGGTCGCTCAAAATCAAACTAAACGAAAAGACGGTAAACGAACTCGTCCGCTTTTTTGAATTGCCCAGCAGCTTGGATTTGTTCTACAAAGTGGGAAACGGAAATATCTCGAACACCGAGCTGAAAAAATTTTCGCAATGGCGCTCCAATGCGTTGGTCAAATTGCTCAAAACCAAATTCAGAAAAAAAGGTACCGCCCCGGAACCCACTCCTGCAGGGGTGGTACACCAATACGACCTGCTCGTTTTCGGTGACGACGAGGAAAACCTGCCTTATACCACCGCCAATTGCTGCAATGCCATTCCCGGCGACCCCGTATTCGGATTTACGACCATAAACGACGGCATCAAGGTCCACCGCAAAGACTGCCCCAATGCCATCAACCTCCAAGCCAACTACAGCTACCGTATCGTCAAAGCCAAATGGGTGGACTCGCGCAACCGCGAATTCAAAGTCAATATCAAGCTCTCCGGTATCGATAACGTAGGGATAGTAAAGGATGTTACCATGCTCATTTCCAACGACATGAATATCAATATCCAGCGAATCAACATAGACAGTGAAGAGGGTTATTTCGAAGGGATGATACGCGTGACGATAAAGAACAACGAGGAGTTGAACACACTGATAGAGAAACTCAAAGAAATAGACGGGGTACTCAAAGTCCAACGTGAGAAGTAAGAATGTGCGCAGGAGTGTTTTTTTCCGTTCCGGAAAATTCACCGGTACAGGCAGCCCTCATTTAGCCCTCGGATGGTATTTGTGAAGGACTTCGCCCAGATATTTCCGGTCGAGGTGCATATAAATTTCTGTGGTAGTGATACTTTCGTGCCCGAGCATTTCCTGGATGGCGCGCAGACCGGCGCCGTTTTCCAACAGATGGGTGGCAAAAGAATGGCGGAAGGTATGGGGGCTGATGTTCTTATCGATGCCGGCTGCTTCTGCGGTGCGTTTGACGATATAGAATATCATATTCCTTGTCAATGCCTTACCCCTCCGGTTCAGGAACAAGATGTCCTCATAGCCTTTTTGGATATCCAGATGCACCCTGATATGGTTCATATAGGTATTGATACAGGCGATGTTGTGGTCGTTTATAGGTACGAAACGTTGTTTGTCGCCTTTGCCTACCACCCGGATAAAACCCTCGTCAAAGAAGAGCCCGGAAATTCTCAATCCGGTGAGTTCCGATACCCTCAATCCGCATCCGTACAAGGTTTCCAAAATGGCGCGGTTCCGTTCTCCTTGCGGGTGGCTCAAATCCACCGCAGCGATGATTTTATCTATTTCTTCCACCGACAGGGTATCGGGGAGCTTCTTTCCCAGTTTGGGAAGTTCTATCATTTCGGCGGGGTTGTCTTTCCGGTATTCTTCGAGGATCAAAAAGCGGAAGAATCCCCTCAATCCGGAAATGATACGTGCTTGCGTACGTGGGCTTACGATTTTCGACAGGTCGTAGATAAACTGTTGTACTACCGCCGGGTCGATGGATTCCGGCCGGATATCCAATGACCGGGCATATTCTGACAATTTTTTCACATCGGCGATGTAGGCTTCGCGGGTGTTGTCCGGCGCATTGCGTTCCAATTGCAAATAATCGGCGTACAACGATATGGCGGTTTCCCATTTCACGGAAAAAGATTTATACGGAGTTTCACCCGGAAATTATGATTTTTTTGGCAGGGCAAAAAGGGAAAGTAAAACGTACAGCGGGATGATGAGCAGAAAAGCCCCGAACCGGAAGAAAAAAAGGATGATGCCTGATAAGATGATAAACAGGTATTTCAGCCGGTTCCGCGACGGGGAGTAATTTTCGAATTTCAATGTAAACATACGTATGGGCAGGTTCATAAAAACAACGGAGAAAACGATAATAAGCAACAGAAAAACAAGGCTATATGTAGCCGGCATCAGCCATCCGGGTCCATAGTGCCGTACGAAAGGCAAAGAAAGTGTCAGCAGGGACATGGCAGGGGTGGGTAATCCTTTGAAATAAGAGCGGTCGTCCGGGCTGATATTAAAAGCCGCTAACCGGTAAGCGGCACCGAGTGTGAGTAAAAACCCTGCATAGGGGATGATGTTCCATCCGGAAACGTCCCAGGAGAAAACGGCGTGCCGCAGTAGTTGGAACATGATGATTCCCGGAGCCAATCCACTGGTTACCATGTCCGCCAATGAGTCGAGTTCTTTGCCCAAGGGGCTTTGGGTTTTGAGAAGCCTGGCGGCAAATCCGTCCAAAAAGTCGAACAGGATACCGAGGAGGATAAAATATCCTGCTGTTTCCAACCTTCCGTTCGAAGCGTGGTAAGCGGCGATGCTCCCGGAAAGCAGGTTCAACAGGGTGATGAGGTTGGGTAATTGTTTTTTCATGATACAGGTGGTGCTATGGTCATGAGTCTTGAAGTACGTCGATTCCGGGTTTTTTCAATACTTTTTTGTTGGCTATTTTGTTTTGTAATGAGAGCAACAATGAAGGCAACAGGATTAAATTCGACAGCATGGCTATCAGTAGTGTCCCTGAAACCAATCCGCCCAAGGCGATGGTTCCTCCGAAACTGGAAACGGTAAAGACCAGAAAGCCGAAGAACAGGACAATGGAAGTGTAGAACATACTCAAGCCCGTCTCCCGCAGGGCGGCATAGACCGATTTACGTACGTTCCAATGTGTGGCTTGTAGTTCCTGCCGGTATTTAGCCAGGAAGTGAATGGTGTCGTCCACAGATATTCCGAAGGCAATACTGAATACCAGAATGGTGGAGGGCTTCAATGGGATGCCCAAGTAGCCCATTACCCCGGCGGTAAGAAGCAGCGGTAATATATTTGGTACCAGCGAAATGAGAATCATGCGGAAGTTTCTGAACAGCCAGCCCATGAACAAGGCAATAAGGATAATGGCCAATCCGAGTGAGATAAAAAGGTTTTTTATCAAGTAGTTCGTGCCTTTGAGGAATACATAGGCTTTTCCCGTCAGGGTGACGTTGTATTTTTTTTCCGGGAAGGAACGGTGTATCCTGTCTCTCAGCCGTTCTTCGATACGTTCCATTTTTTCCGTTCCGATGTCTTTCATGAAGGTGGTCATCCGGGCATATCTTTCGGTGGAATCGAGGTAATTCGTCAGCAGGCTTTTGTGTTGTTCGGAGTTTTTTACATAGGGGAAAATAAACATTTTTTCCTCCTTGGTCGGCAATTGGTAATACTCCGGATTGTTGTTGTAGAAGCCTTGTTTGGTGTATTTTACGATATTCAGAATGGAGACCGATTTGGATAATTCTGGTATTTCATCGATAATGTCTTCGAGTTCTTCCATTCTTTTCAATGTAGATAGTTTCATTATCTTTTTGGGTTTCCGGGCATCTATTAGAATTTCCAATGCCATGACACCGCCGAATTCATCTTCGATGAACCGTACGTCTTTGGTAAAAGCGGCATGCTTGGGTAAGTCTTCGATAAGGCTTCCGGAAACACGGATAAAGAACAAGCCTATCATGCTGATAATAATCAGGATAACCGTAGAAAAATATATGGCGATGCGGTGATGGCGTACTACGTTGACCAGCCAGTCCACGATTTTCCCCACCCATTTTTTGTTCAGGTGTTCCAAATGTTTGTCTTTCGGAAGCGGCATATAGCTGTACGCAATCGGGATAATGAACAATGCCAGAATGAATATAGCCATAATGCTAACGAAGGCGGTGACACCGAATTCGCTGAGCAGACGTGAGCGGGTAAAGATAAAAGTGGCAAATCCCGAAGCAGTCGTCAGGTTGGTCATCAGGGTGGCGGTACCTATCTTGGAAATGACCCGTTGTAGCGAACGGGCTTTGTTACCGTGTTTGAGGACTTCTTGCTGGTATTTGTTGATCAAGAATATGGCATTCGGCACTCCTATCACGATGATAAGCGGAGGAATCAATGCGGTGAGGATGGTGATTTCATAGCGGAATAATCCAATAAATCCGAATGCCCACATCACACCTATGGTGACGACCAGCAAGGTGATGAAAGTAGCCCGGAACGACCTGAAAAAGAAAAAGAAAATCAGAGCGGTAACCAAGAAAGCCAACAGTACGAACATCCGCATTTCATTTTTGATGTTCATCGAATTCATCGTACGGATGTAAGGCATGCCGGAAATATGAACATCGATACCTTCTATACGTTCGAAACCATTTACCAGTGGTATGAGTTTTTTCAATACGAAATCTTGCCTTACGGGTGTGTTGACGATTTTTTTATCCAAATATACCAGGGTCTGGATGGTCTGTGTGGTATTGTTGTACAGCAGGTTGTTGTAGAACGGAAGTTTTTCGAATATTTCTTTTTTGATACTGTCCACTTGCGCTTTGGTAGTGGGAGGAACCGTATAGAGAGGTTCGAGGATGAAACGTTTGTGTACGTCGTCCCGTTTTAATTTTTTGATATCCGCTACCGAGATAGAAAAAGACACCTCGGGCATTGCCCCGATTTGTTGTGACATTTCCGTCCAGGCATTGAATTTTTCCGGCAGGAATATGCCTGTATCTTTTACCGATAGCAAGATGAGGTTCCCCTCTTCACCGAACAGGTCGAGGAAATGTTCGTATTCGATATTTGCCGGATGGTCTTCGGGCAACAGATTAGCTTCCGTATAGCTGAAATGTGCGTATTTCCACTGTGTGGAAAGAAACAATGTAAGAGCGAGAATACCTAAAAGAATAAAGACCCTGCCACGCAGAATAAAACGTGAAATATAGGTCCATACTTTCATCGCTCAATTAATTTTTGCAAACATACGAAATGAAAATGAATACCCGCTCCGTACCGGATTGCCGTTTTGTACTTTCTTATTCTTTTTGCCCATATGTTAGGGTCTGCCGGAAAACTTTTTTAGTTGATAGTTGTGAGTTATGAGTTGATAGTTGGGGGTGTGTCATTTCGATACGGAGCGGTAGCGGAGTGAGAAATCTTTTATAGTTGATAGTGGATAGTTTTTAGTTGATAGTTGGGGTTGTCTGTCTATCATCCTTTATTATTAAAAAATTTTCTATCTTTGACCGACCGTTCAGTCAAAAAATACACGATGAGTCCGAGAACGCAAGCACAGAACCATGATATCCGTACCAAACGGCGCAGGGATATCCTGATGGTAGCCCTGGAACTCTTTGCCACACACGGCTATCACAATACCTCCGTAAGTGAATTGGCAAAACGGGCGGGCATTTCCAAAGGCTTACTGTACAATTACTTCCACAGCAAAGAGGAGGTACTCGAAGCCGTCATCCGGCAACAGTTTTCCGATTCCGCCAAGCAGCTTTTCGACGAACTGCAAGCCCTCGAAGGCAAGTTTGCACCGCAGGAACTCATCCTGCTCGGAGTGGAAAAATATTTCGAACTGTTACAGGCACAAGAGCAGGTATGGCGCTTGTCCATTTCCCTGTCCATGCAGGTGAGCAACCTCCCGCATATAAGAGAGGTGATGAACGAAGTGTTCCACCGTATTTTCCTGCTTATGGAAGAGATGTTTTCGCGCTGCGGGCTTACCCATACCTACCACCGGGCAAGACTGCTGGCGGCACAATTGGATGGCATCGCATTGCATTATTACGCCTTTCCCCAATACGACCTACAAGGGGTAAAAGCACAACTTATCCAAGATATCAAACAAAGCCTCTCATCATGAAAAAGATACTGATTACACTTATTATCACATGGTTAGCTACCATAGTACAAGCGCAGGACGCCACCGCCATTCTAAAAAAAACGGATAAAAAAATGCGGGGAAATACCTCGTATGCCGAAATCAGCATTGAAGTAATCCGTCCGAAATGGAAAAAAACCATGAAACTCAAATCCTGGACTATGGGTGAGGACTTTGCCGTTTCGCTGGTAACCTATCCCGCCAAGGAAAGGGGAATCGTCTTTCTGAAACGCTACCGCGAAATGTGGAACTACATACCGTCCATTGAGCGGCGTATCAAATTACCTCCTTCCATGATGCTCCAATCCTGGATGGGTACCGATCTGACCAATGACGACCTGGTAAAACAATCCTCCATCGTCCATGATTACACCCACGAAATCACCGGTGAGGAAATCATTTCGGGCTTGCCCTGTTGGAAAATCACCCTGACTCCCAAAGAAGACGCTCCGGTGGTCTGGGGGAAAATCATCCTCTGGATAGACCGCAGCGATTATATGCAGATGAAAGCGGAATTCTACGACGAGGACGGCTTTGCCGTAAACCGTATGCAGGCATACGATCCCAAAGTATTCGACGGACGCAAGCTGCCGTCCCGTATCGAATTTATCCCTATGGACAAACCCGGACACAAGACCGTCATCCGGTATGAAAACTGGAAATTCGACCTTCCGGTGGACGAAAAACTGTTTACCGTAAACCACATGAGCCGTTTCATACTTTAGGGTCTGCTGAAAAACTCTCAAACACGTAAAAGAGAATGAATTACTCAATAATATCAAAGGTAAAACGCAAGAAAAATCAAGGTTTTATCCAAAAAGTCTTGCATTTATATCATTTGGTAAAAACGTGTTTTCGTTCCACAGAAGCACCTGCCTTTTTTAACCAGTGTCAAGTCAAGTATATGATGTCGTGTAAGTTGCAGAAAATATGGTGGAGAGCAAGGCATAAATTTTTCAGCATAGCAGCGCTACGGTGGAAAATTTTAA
>CAZQPD010000031.1:0-7674 GCA_964595235.1 uncultured Polaribacter sp. | reverse complement strand
AGGGCTCACCTCTTCCCATTCCGAACAGAGAAGTTAAGCCTGCCAGCGCCGATGGTACTGCTACGGTGGGAGAGTAGGTCGCCGCCTTTCTTTTTCTCATTTTTTTCCCGCCGGCTACAACGTAGCCGGCGGGATTTTTTTATTTTGAATAAAAATACTACCTTGCACACCGTTATTAACCCAAAATACAAAACATTATGTCTGGAATTTTAGACCTGCTCAACGGCCCGATGGGCAAAATGTTAATCAACGGCGCAGGAAACCAATTAGGATTGGACCAATCCAAAGCTACTACTGCCATGACAGCTGCACTCCCGCTTATCATGGGTGCCTTAAAAAATAATGCGGAAACTCCCGGAGCGGCCGAAGGATTGCTCAATGCACTCAATGACGACCGCCATGACGGAAGTTTGCTCGATAAACTGGGAGATGTGCTCGGTGGAAATGAAATTGACCGGGATGTATTGGACGACGGTGAAGGAATTTTAGGGCATGTATTCGGTGGAAAACATGAAAATGTCGCTCAAGCAGTAAGCAAAACTAGTGGCATCGATATGGGCTCCGCTATGAATATCCTCAAAGTGGCAGCACCCGTGGTAATGGCTTATCTCGGTAAGCAAACACGGGAACGAAGCGTATCCAGCCCCTCCGACCTTAGCAATTTGCTCGGTGGGATGTTAGGTAGCGGACATCAGGAACACCAAAGCCTCATCAACCGGCTACTCGATGCCGACGGAGACGGTAGCATCATAGATGACGTAGCCGGCATGTTGCTCAGCGGTAACAAAAAAAGCGGATTGGGAGGATTGCTCGGAAAAATTTTCGGAAGATAATTTTGTAACCTTATTTTATCCGTTGACTTTATTAATACAAAATCCGGGATACGAAGTATCCCGGATTTTTTTATATGAGATTTTTTCTTATTCTTTCTTTCCTTCTTGCTTTTGACTTTCATTCTGAAAAATTTCCATGACCGCTTCACTAACCCCCATTTTGGAGAATCCACCGTCGTGGTAAAGGTTTTGCATGGTGACCATTTTCGTATAATCCGAGAATAAGGTCAGTGTATAATTGGCACAATCGAGTGCACTGGCATTTCCCAAAGGGGACATCTTGCCGGCATAATCCAGAAACCCGCCGAAGCCTTTGATACCACTACCCGCCGTAGTGGGGGTAGGAGATTGGGAGATGGTATTTACCCGGACTTTGAAATCGCGGGCAAAAAAATATCCGAAACTCCTCGCCACCGATTCGAGGTATGCCTTGTTGTCCGCCATATCATTATAATCGGGGAATACACGTTGGGCGGCAATATATGACAATGCGACAATGCTTCCCCAGGTATTCATGGCTTTGCGGTTGTATAATACGTTCATAAGCCTGTGAAAGGACAATGCCGATACATCCCAGCCAACTTTGGTAAAATGGTAGTCCTGGTCGGTATAGTGGTACCCACGCCGTACATTTACCGACATACCGATGGAGTGTAATACAAAATCTATTTTTCCCCCCAGGATTTTTACGGATTCGTCTATCAAGTGTTCCAAGTCTTTCATGGATGTGGCATCCGCCGGAATGACCTCACTCCCTGTTTTTTCTGCCAAAGTGTTGATTTTTCCCATCCGTATTGCCACGGGGGCGTTGGTGAGAACAAATTTGGCGCCTTCTTCATGTGCGCGCTCTGCGGTTTTCCAAGCTATGGACTGCTCGTCCAATGCGCCGAAAATGATACCTTTTTTTCCTTTGAGTAATTTATGCGACATAGCGTATGTTGTTGAACATTATTAGCCGGCAAAAATACATAAAATATTGACAAATGTCAGCCGTCTCCCCGCCGCTATCTGTTTCCCCGAAAGCCACAGTGGGAACAGCACCATCATCCATGGGAATATTGTGGTGAGGCAGGAGGGTGGGTTGTTATCCCGGCAGGGCGGCATAATGAGTGCCCTGTCATTCCGGACGAACGGCGTTGTAGAGACGCCCAATTTGGGCGTCTCTACAACGCCGTTTGTTACTACACCGTGTTTTTGGTGGTTAGCAAAAGATTTCTAACATTCGTTCGAAATGACACAAGCCCCTAACTATCAACTCATAACTCAAAACTATCAACTAATAAATTTTTTCAGCAGCCCCTATTTTAGTAGTTCTTTGGCGTGTTCGATAGCTGTCGTCTCCGGATTTTCTCCGCTTATCATACCGGCTATTTCACGTATCCTTTCGTCTTTTTCGAGGTGTTTCAGTAAGGTTTCCGTCGAATCATCCCGGCTGGTTTTATATACCTTGAGGTGAGTGTCTGCTTTGGCGGCGATTTGTGGCAGATGGGTAATGCTAATCAATTGAATGTATTTGCCTGCCGACTGCATCAGGCTACCGGTACGGCGGGCTATTTCGCCGGATATTCCCGTGTCTATCTCGTCCAGTATCAAGGTGGGTAATTGTGTATGAAGGGTCATGATGTATTTGATAGCGAACATGATACGGGACATTTCGCCGCCGGAGGCTACATTTTTCAGTTCTTTCAAATCCTGTCCTTTGTTCGCGCTGAACAACATGCGAAGTCCGGTGATTCCATATTTTCCGGCTTGTTTTTTTTCGGTGATTTCTATTTTGAATTTGGCTGCGGGAAGTCCCAATTGTCCTAAAATTCCCAGGATTTGTTTTTCTATTTCCGGAATAGCTTTGATGCGTTGCCGGTGTAGTTTTTTACTCTCTGCATCTATTTTCTTTTCTAATTGTTCCAGTTCCATTTTGATGGATTCCAATTCCGAGTCGCCGAGGCGGATGGTACGGAGTTTTTCTTCTATATCTTGTTCGATGCGTATCAGTTCTTCGAGGTTCAATGCCTGGTGTTTTTGTAGCAGGGAGTAGAGCAGTGAAAGGCGTTCTTTGTCTCGTTCTATTTTT
Organism: uncultured Polaribacter sp.; assembly: GCA_964595235.1. Classification (GTDB taxonomy): domain Bacteria; phylum Bacteroidota; class Bacteroidia; order Flavobacteriales; family Flavobacteriaceae; genus CAZQPD01. The sequence continues at coordinate 4,770 of CAZQPD010000031.1, read as the reverse complement.
CCGGGATTGATTTCGGTGCGGTCTATTTGCCGGAAGAGGGTATCGGCGATATCGCTTATTTCCGTGTAGAGGTTTGCCAGCCGGTCGTGTATTTCGCTGTATAAGTCGTCGAATGCGGATATTTCCCCGATAATTTTTTTGATGTCATAGAGCCGGGTGTGTAGCGAGTCATCGGAATTATACAGTTGGTCAAAGGCTGATGAGAGGTTGAGTAGAATGCGTTCGGCGTTTTCCCCTTTTATTACGTCTTTTTCCAGTTGTTCTTGTTCTCCCGGGCTGAAGCCGGCTTTCCGGAGTTCTTCGAGTTGGAATTGTAGATATTCTTTTTGTTGTTTTAAGCTGTTTTGCCGGCTATTTTTTTCGTCGAGTAAATTTGCGAGCCGGTGGTACTCTTTGAAATGCCCCAGGTAAGTGTGGTAGAGCTCTTGAATACCCGCATAGTTGTCCACTAATGAAAAGGGGAATGAGTTTTCATTGAGCAATCTGTTGTGGTGTTGTGAATGGATATCGATGAGGTGTTTGCCGAGTTCTTGGAGTTTGTCCAGCCGGACGGGGGTATCGTTGACGAATGCTCTGGATTTTCCGGAGGGTAATATTTCCCGCCGGATGATACTCTGTTCGTGATAGTCCCAATCGTTCTCGTCGAATAGGGGTTTTAGCCGGTACGAACCGATATCGAATTGGGCTTCGATGATGCATTTTTTTTCCGGGTTTTTCAGTACTTTGGTGTCTGCTCTCTGCCCGGAAATGAGATTTAAAGCTCCGAGTAATATGGATTTCCCGGCTCCGGTTTCTCCGGTGATGGCGGTAAATCCTTTATCGAAATCCACTTCGATATGGGATATTAGTGCGTAGTTCGTTATGCTGATATGGCGTAACAAGGCTTATTGGATATCTTGTTTGGTTTATCTACTTTGGGTCTGCTGAAAGTTACAAGGGTAGAGCGTAAAGAAAATTTACTGTGTGCGGAAATGGCGTGCCGTGCCGGCAAATAATTGTCTCGAAATGTGAAAAGTCCGGGTTTTTTTTTGCATTTTTTCATCAATTTTTTTGTATAATTCATTCTCTTTCACGTGTTTGAGAGTTTTTCAGCAGAGCCTACTTTATTTTTGCCCATTTTTGGGCATTGGTCGGCGATATTTTATTTAATACATTCCGCAATTCCACGGTGTCGATCATGGGTCCGCCCGAAAAAATTTGAACGATTTCATCTGCTTTGGCATCCATGAACAGGCGGTATAGAATATTGGCTTTATTGTTTAAATTCAATGTTTTAAGGTCAATGATAGCGCGTTTGATATTTTCTTTGGCTGTTTTCTTTTTGTCAGCCATCATGTCCAATCCTTCCCTGTGGTAGGTATAAAGGGTGCTGCGGAATATCGAATAGCTGTTGTCTGTCATCAGTGTGATGAGCTGGTAGCGGTTGGTACTGTTGCTGTTGGGTTTCCATCCGGGTTTGTTCATTTTGTCTTCTACATTGTCCATGATGGTGGTACAGATTCTGTAATATTCATTTCCGCCTTGCGGGGCGAATGTGTCGGCATCGAGTCCCAGGATAAAATATACGTAGAATGAGATAACCGAAACGAGTTCGGATTGGAAAGAGGTGGTGTTGAATACCAGTGGTTCGCCTTCGGTGTAAGAGAATTGGAAGCTCTTGTCGTTGTGGTTGAGGATGGGGGTGGTGTAGATGGAATTGAAAACCGGTCTGGAAGCCTGGACTTGCAGGGTGGCTTTGAACACATTGGAAGCGACTTCTTCGTCGATGTTGATTATCATCGAACAATTGATGCGTTCCTGCGGGAGGAATGTTTTGTCTGTCCAACGGGTGTCGTTGACAAATTCGGAAATGGATGTTTCCAGTGTTTTGAACAGTTGTGGGCTGCCGGATACGACGCGTCCGGCATTTACGACTACTTCGCAATTGAGTTCTTGTCCGTACAGTCCGGATAGGAAAAAAATACCGGCAAATAGAATGATGAGTTTACGCATGATAGGTCAAAATATGGTTAATGATATCGGTGGCTAATTCTTTTTTTGTTTTTTTGGGAAATTTACGTATGCTTCCGTCCCGGTCTATAAGGGTGATGACATTGGTATCGTGACCGAATCCGGCGCCTTCGTCTTGTAATGAATTGAGGATAATAAGGTCGAGGTTCTTTTCCGACAGTTTTTTTTGTGCATTGGCTGTTCCATCTTGTGTTTCCAGGGCGAAACCTGCCAATAATTGATGTTTTTTCCGTTTGCCCATTTCGGCGAGGATGTCCTTGGTGTGGGTGAGGTTCAGTGTCATTTTGCCGGAGGCTTGTTTTTTTATTTTGTGGGTGGCGGATTTTACGGGGGTAAAATCGGCCACTGCTGCCGCTGCGATTACGATATGTGCTCCGGGGAAGTATTTCATGCTTTCCCGGTACATTTCGGCGGCTGTTTCCACGTCTATACGTTTGACATTTCCCGGAGGGGTAGGCAAGTGAACGGGTCCTGTCACCAGGATGACTTCTGCACCGGATTGAGCCGCATTTTCCGCCAGGGCAAATCCCATCTTACCCGATGAGCGGTTTCCTATATAACGTACCGGGTCTATGGGTTCGTATGTGGGACCGGCTGTGATGAGGATTTTTTTTCCGTATAGCGGTGCGTTCTCTTCTATATAATTGTTGAGGAATGCCAGTATGTTTTCGGGTTCCGCCATACGACCTTCGCCGGTGAGCCCGCTGGCTAATTCGCCTTCTTCGGCGGGAATGATGTGCCGTCCGTGTTGTATCAGGGTTTCCAGATTCTGTACGGTGCTGTGGTGCCGGTACATATCCAGGTCCATGGCGGGAGCGATGAATACGGGGCATCTCGCTGACAGGTAGGTGGCTATCAGTAAGTTGTCCGCTTCCCCGGATGCCATTTTGGAAAGGGTGTTGGCGGTAGCGGGTGCGATAATCATATAATCCGCCCATAGACCGAGTTCCACATGGCTGTTCCATACTCCACTGCCGTCGTCCTTGGTGAAGGAGGTAAGGACGGGATTTTTCGACAGGGTGGATAAGGTGAGAGGGGTGACGAATTCACGGGCATTGGGGGTGAGTATTATCTTGACTTCCGCGCCGGCTTTGATGAGCAGGCGTGTGAGGTGGGCTGTTTTATAGGCTGCGATGCCACCGGTCACTCCCAGTAGGATATGTTTGCCGTGCAGGTATGACATGCTCCATGTTTATTCGGTATCTTGATCGGGAAGTCTGAAATAGATTTCGTCATTGAGCCATTCTTCTACGGCCAAAGCGGTGGGTTTGGGTAGTTTTTCGTAGAGTTTGGAAATTTCTATTTGTTCTTTGTTTTCGAAAATTTCTTCCAAACCTTCATTTTCATTTTTGAACTCTTCGAGTTTTTTGGTTAGCTCGGCTTTCAGGTCCACGTTGATTTGCTCGGCTCTTTTGGCAATGATGGTTATTGCTTCGAAGAGGTTTCCGACAGGTTCGCATATCTTTTTCAGGTCGTAAGCTACGGTAGTGCGTGCGGCTTTTGTGTTTTTGTACTTCATGATGTCGTCTGCTTTAGTTTTCTTTATTTTTTCGGTAATTTATTTAACTCGTTAATCATCGATTCGATATCTTTCTTGTATTCTGTGCCGGGATAATTTCTCAACACCCTGTTCAGGGCTTTTAGCGCCTTGGCTGCACGTTCGGGTATTTTGCTTTCCACACTGTTTTTGGTAAGGAGATAAGCCGATTTGGCTTTGTAGTACAGTGCGTCTTCTTTGTATTTTGTGCCGAGGTGTTCGCTGATGAAGTTGTCGAAAGCCACGATAGCGGCTTTGTATTGCCCGGTATGGTAATATTGGTAAGCGATGTCGAATTCTTTTTTCTCTATCCGCTGTTCGAGCAGGCGTATGTATTTGTTGGCTTCTTTGACCTTGTTCGATTCGGGATAGTTGTCGATGAAGCGTTGAAAAGCATCGATGGCTTTTTGGGTATCCGTTTGGTCGAGGCTGGATTTGGGGGTAGATAGGTAGTAACTCATCGCTGCGAGGTACATGGCTTCTTCCCTTTTGGTACTTCGTGGAAAATTCTTGGTGAAACGTTCGAAGTGATAACCTGATATCAGGTAATTTTTTTCTTCGTAATTCGCCATGGAATACATGTATTGTATGCGTTCCATTTGGGGTTTTCCCCTGTAGAACGGGATGATTTTTTCGAATAATTGAATAGCCCGTCCGTATTTGCCTTGTCCGAAAAGTTCGGATGCCATCTTGTATTGTTCTTCGGGCTTGCCTTTGTTCAGGGTTTTTTGAAATCCCGAACATTGGGTAAGCAAGACGGCTAATGCGATGAGTACGCTATGAAATGAGAATTTTGACATGGGGGCAAAAATAGGCTTTTTATAAATAAGGTGCAACAAAAATTTCTATGGTTAATATTTCTAAAAAAGAGTGATTTTTATCATTTTGTATCCTGAAAATGACGTATTTTTATCTCTTTTTCAAATATGACTTTTATAACGCTTTAAATATCAATGGAATACAGCATTTTGTAATATAGACTCTGCTGATTTTTTCATTTACCATATGATATATTCATCGTGATGAATATTCTTTTCCAAGCGTTTTGGGTTGGAATAATTGTCTTTTGAAACCAAAATACGAAACGATTTAAAAAAGATATAAAAATCTTACCCCATTTCTCTGCTATGACTAGCAATTGGGTCAAATTCATTACGAAAAAGATACTATTCACCCATGATTCCGATGTTTCAGGCAGACGGGCTTTAATGTTGTTTAGCCCG